>CAZZML010000199.1:0-6062 GCA_964654735.1 uncultured Roseivirgaceae bacterium
AATTCATCATAAACCACCTTTTTTAGGTCAAATTTTAATTACTCGGATGATAGTAATAGGTTTTTATATTTCGGTTTTCGCCTTTCATATTCTAAACCTCCTATTTTTGCAATTGCTTATGAAAGAATTTGAAACCCTAACCCTGAATAATGGCATTCGAGTGGTTTACAAACAGGTAACTACTACCAAAATTGCACACTGTGGTATTGCCATTGATGTAGGCAGCCGGGATGAATCTGCTGACCAGTTTGGCATTGCTCATTTTTGGGAACACATGGCATTTAAAGGTACTTCGAAACGCAAGTCGCATCATATTATTCATAGTATAGATTCAGTTGGCGGTGAGCTTAACGCTTATACCACCAAGGAGAAAATATATTTTTATACATCGGTACTAGATCGATTTGTTGATAAAGCCTTTGATATCCTGTCGGACATTACCTTCCATTCTATTTTTCCTGACAAGCAGATTGAAAGGGAACGCCAGATTATTTTGGAGGAGATGGCGATGTATAATGATACCCCCGATGATGCCATTCAAGATGATTTGGAAGATCAAATTTTTGGCCAGCATCCATTAGGCCATAATATTTTAGGAAATACAAAAACGGTTCGTTCATTTACAAAAGCTCATTTTAGTACTTTTATAAACTCCTCCATAGATACTTCCAGAATAGTTGTTTCAATTGTTGGTAACCTTTCTTTGGCCAAGGTTAAAAAGTTGGTAAGCAAATACCTGGAGCCAATTCCAGCGTATTCAAATCCAAAACGCAACCTCGTTCCTTCTGTAGCTGGTTCTAGTCATATAGAAATAGAAAAACCAATTCAACAAGCCCACGTGGGTATTGGTATTCCGGCTTTTAACATAACTGATAATCGCAGGGTGCCCTTGGCAGTTATTGCGAATTTATTAGGTGGGCCGAGCATGAACACCCGATTAAATATGACATTACGCGAAAAAATGGCCTGCGTATATTCTATTGATGCACATTATGGAGCCTATGCAGATACCGGCTTGTTTTCTATTTTTTATGGCACCGAAGAAAAAAACTTAAAAAAGAGTAAAAAGGCCGTTTTTAAAGAACTTGAATTAATAAAAAACAAACCTCTTGGGAGCTTACAATTGCATCGCCTGAAAGAGCAGATGTTAGGGCAGTTGGCAATGGCAGAAGAAAGTTATGCAAGTTTAATGTTATCTATGGCAAAGAGTTTACTCGATTTAGGCACTATTCAATCTATTGAGGAAGTATTTAAGGATATTGAAGAGGTGAATGCCAGCCAAATTCAAGAAATATCAAATGAGGTATTTCAAAAAGAAAAAATAAGTACACTCACATTTATACCTAAAGAAAATGGAGTTTATTAATGAGGAATTAGCGGCTTATGTAGAGCAACACTCACAGGCAGAAAGTGCATTATTATCAAAGATAAATCGAGAAACCCATTTAGAAGTTTTACGGCCACGGATGTTATCGGGCCATTTGCAAGGCCGGGTACTTAGTATGTTGGCAAAAATGATTTCACCTAAAAACATTTTGGAAATTGGCACTTATACGGGCTATTCAGCTCTTTGTTTAGCCGAAGGGTTACAAAAAGAAGGAAAACTAATTACTATTGATAAAAACGAAGAGCTAAAAGACCGGGTAAATAGCTATTTTGGGCAAAGTAAGTTTAAAGAGCAAATTGAATTTAGGTTAGGATCAGCACTGGACATTATCCCTTGTTTAACCGAGGAGTTCGATTTAATTTTTATTGATGCAGACAAAACAAATTACTTGAATTATTATGACCTTATAATAGATAAATTAAAGACAGGTTCGTTTATTATTGCTGATAATGTACTTTGGTCGGGCAAGGTAATAGAAGCACCAGATAAGCATGATGAAGACACCAAAGCTTTGTTGAAATTTAATGAAATAGTACAAGATGACACTCGGGTTGAAAATGTATTATTTCCGATTAGAGATGGACTTATGATTATTAGAAAAATATGAGAGTATTAGTAGTATTACTTTGGCTAATTAGTATTGATGTGATTGCTCAAACACCCAAAGTGCCTTCTAAAATGGAGTTTGCGGGTATTCATTTAAAAATTTCGGAGGGGGCTCGAAAAGAAATGCAGGAGAAAGTAAATATGCTTACTCGAAGCCAAAAGCACTTTATGATAAAGGCGAACAGATCTGCATCTTATTTTCCGATTGTAGAACAAATTTTTGAAGAAGAAGACCTTCCTGATGATTTCAAATATTTAGCGATTCAAGAAAGTGGTTATATTTCTGATGCTGTGTCGAGCTCCAATGCGGTTGGATATTGGCAGTTTAAAAAAGCCACTGCACAAGAGGTAGGGCTGAGAGTAGATTCTAAAGTGGATGAACGCTTAAATATTGTTTCTGCCAGTAGAGGAGCTGCAAAATATTTACAACAAAATAATTTGTTCTTTAATAATTGGATTCATGCTTTGCAGGCCTACCAAATGGGGGCGGGCGGTGCACAAAGAGCTCTAAAAAATATTGAAAGTGGAGCGAAGTCAATGCATATTACCAAAAATACTTATTGGTATGTACTAACATTTTTGGCGCACAAAATAGCATTCGAACAAGCTGTTGAGCTTGCCAGAAATAATGCTACTCAACTATTTATATATTCAGAAGGTAAAAACAAATCGCTAAAAGACATCAGTAAGCTCACAAAATCATCGCTAGACTCATTGCAACTTTATAATAAATGGTTGCGAGCCAAGACCATCCCTACTGATAAAACTTATGCAGTAATTATTCCTAACCGTATAAGTAGGCCACTTAACCCTATGCTGAGTAAAACAGATAGTTTACTGGTAAGCAATGCGGAATATGCCGATATTAAGGGGGTAGAAATACCTCATAGTTTACCTGCTATTAAAAAATTAATAATAAATGGTTTACCGGCAATAATGTCTAATACAGAGATTAGTATAGATGAACTTACAAGCAAACTTGATATTTCTGCATCTATTTTTGCAAATTATAATAACATTTTACCTCACTATTATGTGTTGCCAAATCAGGTGTATTATTTAAAACGTAAGATGGCAAAAGCCAAAATTTACTATCACACGGTTAAGGCAAATGAAACTTTATGGTCGGTTAGTCAGGAGTATGGTGTTCGAATGGATAAGATAAAGAAAATGAACCGAATGGATGAAGCAGAAAATGAGCTGGAAGTAGGTAGAGTGCTTTGGCTTAAGAAAGTAAGACCCAAAAATATTCTCGTAGAATATAAATAATACCTTACACAATATTTGATGGATTTCACCTTGCAATATTGAATCAATATTCTATCTTTGATTAAACAGTACCATAGTTAAAATATGAGCGAAACAGTTAATGTAATTGGAAAGGTAATGTTAGTCGATGATAACGATACTGATAATTTTATCAGTAGAAGGATTATTGAGATAACAAAATTTGCTGATGACGTAATTGTTAAAAACTCAGGGAAAGGTGCCTTAGATTATCTTAAAGAAAATGAGAACTCTTCCGAAGAGTTACCAGATATTATTTTTTTAGATATAAACATGCCCATTGTAGATGGCTTTGTGTTTCTTTACGAATATGAAAAGTTTGGAAACATGGTAAAAGATAAATGTAGGGTAATTATCCTTTCAAGCTCTGATAATAAACGTGATATTGACAAAATTGTTAACAACGATTACGTTATAAAGTTTGTTACAAAACCACTTACAGAAAAAACATTAGAGGAAATCCAGCACCTCGAATTTTAGTAACCCTCAATTTACTTCTTAAATTATATTGTCATTCTGAATACATTTCAGAACCTGTATGCGTTCTTGGGTTCAGGTTAATAATCGGGATCTAGGCTTAGCTTTTCTTGCAATATTTTAATGGTTGGGTGTTTCTCTGCTAAGTGTTCAAATTTCTCTTTATTGGTATAAAGCATTTTCTTAGAAGAACTTTCTAATTTTTCTAGTTCAATTTTTATATTATCATTTTGTAATGATGATCTTAAGTAAGATTGCAACTCTACTTTTAGTTTATCAAAAGTTAGTTCTAAGATAGAGTTGTGAATTTGAATCTTTAGCACATCACCTTTACGCACATAGGTATGCTTCAGAAAGGCTACTTCTTGGTCGCTACCCAACTTTCTTCTAACTTCAATAAAGCCTGCCCAAGCGTTACTTAATTCTTCATCATTATAAGAATTTAGTCGAACTGCTGCTGTTTCTGTTGGCACAGCTTCTTTTTTCTTTTCTTCTTCTTGCAAGGCAAGTTTAGATTTTACACTGCCAATAGAAGGGATGCCAATAGTTTTTTTAGTGGCACTCGAAATTTTAACCGCAGGATTTTCTTTGGGTTGAGCTTCTACTTTTATTGGAGGTAGAGGGGTGACAATAGGTGCCTTTTCAATAGGCTTAATTACTTTTTTTCGGTGCTCGCCTCCAACTGAGCCACATTGATAAGTGTGTTTAAATGAGTGAGCTTCATCAATGCAATTTCAACATGCAAGCGTTGGTTTTTTCTGCTTTTATATTCAAAATCGCATTTAGATAGCAAATTGAGACTGTTCATTAATAACGATAAAGAGCAGCTATTAGCTTGTTCTACATATTTGGCTTGTATGGATCCAGGTACATCCAATAATATAACGGTTGCCTTGTCCTTGCACATCATTAAGTTTCTAAAATGATTAGAAAGTCCTACTATAAATTCATGTCCATCAAATCCACTTTTCAGTATCTCATCAAATAATAATAGAGCTTCGGATTGGTTTTTTTCTGTAAAATGTCCAACCAACTTAAAATAGGTGTCATAATCGAGGATATGCAAATTACTTACGGTATCGGCATAAGTAACAGCACCTGCCGAAGAAAAAGTAACAATTAAATCAAATAACGAAAGTGCATCTCTCAAAGCCCCATCCGATTTTTGAGCAATTAAATGTAGAGCTTCTTCTTCTGTTTTTATTTTTTCAGTTTCCGCAATTTTTAAGAGGTGATTTGCAATGTCAGAAACCTGAATGCGATTAAAATCATAAATCTGGCACCTCGAAAGTATGGTGGGCAGAACTTTATGTTTTTCGGTAGTAGCTAATATAAAAATAGCATACGATGGGGGTTCTTCCAGTGTTTTTAAAAAGGCATTAAAAGCCTGTTGCGAAAGCATATGAACCTCATCAATAATATAAATTTTGTATTTACCCGATTGAGGAGGGTAGCGAACCTGATCTATTAAATTTCGAATATCGTCAACCGAGTTATTAGAGGCAGCATCGAGTTCGAAAATATTTAACGAAAGATCAATAGCATCTTCCCCCTCTGCATTGTTAATCATTTTGGCAACTATTCGGGCACAAGTTGTTTTTCCTACTCCTCGTGGCCCACAAAAAAGTAGTGCCTGTGCTAAATGATTGCTCTCAATTGCGTTTTGAAGCGTTGTGGTAATATGCTCTTGGCCTACCACTTCTTCAAAGCCTTTGGGTCTATACTTGCGTGCTGAAACAACAAAATTTTCCATTGGCTCGAAGATAATAAGAAGACAATAAGATGTAAGACTTCAAGACAAAAGATTTTAGATAAAATTAGTTTTGTTAAACTTTGTGGATACAATGCAATTATCTTTGTTTCTAATTTTTCATTTCATATTTCACATCTCTTATTTCATATCTCAACTCAACGGCCTATCTTTGTGTTTCAAAATAACGATTTTGGGGTCGACTGGAATTGACAGTAGGCGAATATTATATACTGGCATGTCGGGTGAGGAGTTAACATCCGTAATCAATATACTCAAACCATATTTGGCGAATCTAATTACGCCATGGCTGCCTAATTTTAGCCCAAGGCTAAAATTGCAGGCTTAAAAGGTTTACCGTTTAGAACGGTACCTGGCCACATCTCCCCAAATTTTGTTTTGTTGATTTGGAATTGAGGTGTCGAAAAAGCAAAACTGGCCTTTAACTGGCTACTTGTTAAAGGTGAGAAACTACGTAGCTAAGGGTTGTAGTTGGCTTGTTTCCGGCCGGCCTTCCTCGAAAACCTAAAGTGAAACTATGCATGTAGAAGGTAT
>CAZZML010000200.1:0-6050 GCA_964654735.1 uncultured Roseivirgaceae bacterium
GACGGTTTTAGTGGAATATATAAGCATTTTAGCTGTATTGTTTAGAACTTAGCCCGATTCTCTAATGCATAATCCGGGTTAAAAAACACTTCCGTAGCTTGTGCCTACGCTAAAGCTTCGGCTACACACAGACGACTAGGGGCGTATTTTTCGCATCGTCTAGCTCAAAAATATCGGCAGCTTATACAACACAGTACACTTGACTTAACACTAGCCTACAATTAATAATTTCGGCTAAGTTCTATGTATAACAGTATTTTTTAAAGCTCTTAATATTGGCTCTGCTATCGTTTCCCGCTGATAACGCATATTATCGCTGATTTTTTTCTGCGTAAATCAGCGATATCTGCAGGAGAAAAACATAGGGGTGTAAATGAACTATGAGTAAGGAGGAGGATGAGTGTATTTTGCTGTACCTATTAACCTTAATTTCTAACACTCTTTTTTCTCCCCCCAAACCTCCATACCATAAAACCACCAGTGGCAAACATTACAAGGCTATATACCGCTGCAGGTACTGACATCTCAGTATTATAAAGTATAGAAATAGCTATTACAATACCTAGTGACCCATTCTGCAAACCTGATTCTAGCGCAATTGTAATTGATTGAGCAAGGTTCAACTTTCCAATTTTTGCTACATAAAAACCTAAAACCATCGTAATTACGTTCAACAATACAACGGCAATTCCCACACGTTCGAAATGACTTCCTAATCTTTCACGTTCTACCCCTATAACGCCTAGTACAAGAATAAATAAAATAATGGCCGAAGCTATTTTTACAGGCTTTCCCATGTTAGAAGCAAAATCTGGGTTTTTAAAGCGAATTAGCATGCCTAATCCAATAGGGATAACTGTTATACCCATTATTTGAACTATTGTTTTAACAATAGGAAGGTGAATGACTTGATTTTCATACATAAATTGTGCAAGTCCAAAATTTACAATTAGTGGAATAGTAATAATGGAGATGGTACTGCTAATAGCAGTTAATGTAACAGAAAGCGCAGTATCTCCATTAGATAAATGGCTATATAAATTTGAAGTAACCCCACCTGGGCAAGCAGCTAAAATCATTATCCCAACGGCTAATTCTGGCTCTAAATTAAACATTATTGCTATGGCAAAACCAATAAGTGGCAGTAGTACCATTTGGCTAGTAATGCCTATGAAAATTGCTTTTGGATACTTAATTATCCTCTTAAAATCAGCTATTTGCAGTGCTAACCCCATGCCCAGCATAATAATGAATAGCGATGCAGGCAAAAAAAAAGTTGTTAGTATGTTTTGTTCCATAACAAGTTGGGAGTGCAGTATCTTCTAAAATTAGTGAAATGCATTGAAGATATTTGGGTTACACATCTAAAATACATAGGACAAAATAAAAATCACTGCCAAAATAATAGCTATAATTTGATATAACCTATTGGCTTGTGGGTATTCATAACCACATATTGAGCATTCTTTTGCCTTTTCATTAATCATCATTGCGCACGAGGGGCATTCTTTCTCATTCATAACTCGAAGGTAATCAAGTTTAAACGTCATTGCGAACGTAGTGAAGCAATCTGTTTAAACTAAAATAATAACCTTAGTTTCTTACCTTTGTAATTATGCGCTGCCCTACCGGAAAAAATGGTTATTATTCCGAATCTAAAGTTCAAGAAGCTTTAATTCGATCGCAAATTAGATTTGTACAAGCGGCAAAAAATTATTATAAATGCCACGACTGTGATGAATACCACCTTACTTCACAGGGAGAGTTTAATTCGATTTTGAACGACCCAGAAGTGATTGCTCGAATTAAGCGAGAGCAAAGTGAACAGGAGTGGGCAGGTCGAATCAGGTAGCTTTGTTATCTTTTTGTTGAGCTACTTTTTCAGCAACAGCTTTATTTAGTTCTTTTTTAGTAATAAACTTTCGTAGCACTCCTTCCACAGGTAAAATGGAGAGAGCAATGGCCACTTGAATAAAGAAGTTGATTACAGGTGATTGATTGGTTTCAAACTTGGCTTCGGCAATGGTTTGAACAAACTCTACAATAAAGATTAAGGTAAGAAATGTGAGTAACCTACTTAGCACTGAAAACTTATGTTTTTTACGGTTTATCAATACTGATATAGTCATCAATCCTCCAAAAAATAGAAGCTCTATAAGGTAAAACCATGGCCGTTTCCAATAAGGAGCTAAAATACTAAAGCTAATAGACTCAGAACTTTTTACATTCCCTAAGGCATCTCTTGCTCTAACCTCGAGCTCATAAGTACCTGCTGGTAAATATGGAAACACAATTTCGTTGTTCTGCTTACCCCATTTAGACCAATCAGCTGATAAGCCCACTAAGCGATACTGGTATTCGGTTTTATATATATTGGTATAATCAAGGGAGGCAAATTTAAATGTTAATGAACTTTTCTGATCGATATTGCCAAGCAAATTGGTAATTGGCAGAGCAACTGAATCTTTTTGCGCTTTTTCAAGAAAGAGCTCAAACTTTCTTGTAATTGATTTTATTTCTTCCCCATCTACTTTATAAAGCTGATTATCGCCTGCAACTACCCAAAATTTATTCTCCCCTAATTCAGAAATATACTTAGGGTCTTCAAAAAGGCTGATAAAACTCAGCGAATTATTAAGGTCTTCGTCTTGCCCATACCAAAAAAGACCTGTGTTTACCCAAAGTTTGTCATTTGAGCTTAGAATCATTTTGGTTGGCAACCCTATTCGTTTGGCAATTATAGTATCCTTTTTTATCTCCTGATCTTCGTAATAATAATAGCCGGATGTATTTAAAAAATAGGTTTTACCTTGGTAAGGGTTTGCATAGATACGTTCCCAATGTGGATTATTTATAGGGTACACTTCAACATCATCTAGGGTGTAAGCGTTACTAAGTATAACACGATATACCGAATCGGCTCCACAAAGCCATAAGCTACCATGTTCGCCTTGTTCAATTTGCTCAACAAAATCATCGAGCCCATCGAGCAACCCTGTGGTTTCCCATGTATTATTTGTTGGTTTTAACACTTTTACTTCTTTAGTATAAGTACTCACCATCAAAAAATTGAAATTATCAGGCTTATACATATACACCACAGGCTCTTCAAAAATGCGGGTAGCCTTTTTCTCTTCTAGCTGATACACACCCGACAAAGAACCAATAAGAAGCTTTCCATTAAAATCTACTAACTGAACAATTTTAGCATCAATGTTTTCAATCTTTTCAAACTCAAAACTTTGAGATAATAACTGTTTTTGAACCTGCTTTTTATAAGATGTTTTAGGTTTGGTAGTAGTTATTGGAGTGGTTTTTTTGTTCTTCCTCTTAAAAAACCCTTTTTTCTTTTTTTGTTCTAGCTCCGATATTACTTCTTCTGTAGTGGCAATTTTTTTGTAGCTTACAATTTCTTCAAAAATGGATTTTTTTACCAACATATATAATCCCGTTGAAGTGCCTACAAAAAGTGTTTTATTGAGCTCATAAACTACTTGGATATTGCCTGAAAGACCTTTGTAACTTGCATAATTTCTAATAGGTATTTCAGGAGCAATAATAGAAACGCCTTGAGGTGTAGCACACCATACTACATTATTTTTGCCTACAAAAAGTGTTAGAATTTCGTTGTCTAACAAACCATTTTCGTAATTCATATACTGCGTTACTTTGCCAGAAGAAGCATTAATAAAAACCACTCCTCCACTTAACGTTGAAATGGCAAGCAACTCAGAATTAACCCAACTAATGTCTACAGGGATATTTTGTTCTAAGTAACCTTCGTCTATAATGTTAAAATTCTCATAGCTTGATACCCCTGTTTTTTTAATAAAGTAGTTACCATTACTTGTAATAATTAATTGGTCTCCGTTTTTAGAGCCAATGGCATCTAAAGCAAGCGATGGTAATGTAAGTGTATGATTTGTTAATCTTCCATCAGAAATAGTTTGTATTCCACTTTCGATACTTGAAACATACAATTGCCCATCAATTTCCATTAAGCTAAAAAATAAATCTTCGAAAGGTTTATTAATTATATTAATGTTCTTTGAACCAATATCATACACATATAAAGTGCTTTCCGATAGAAAGTAAACCTTGTTATTATGGTATTTTATTTCAAAAATTTCTTGACTTACTTTTGAAATAAGCTGATATGATTCTGATATTTTACCTGTTCTATCGATTACGGCAATTTCTTTTCGCCCACCCACATATAGGTTGTCGTCATCATCAAAATCTAGTGCAAAAATACTGTAAGGGGTTTCAATAATCGACCAATCCAACCCATCTGACACTAAAACTCCCTTGAGGTTAGCCATATACACCAACCCTCTGCTATCCTGTACAATGTTGTAATTATAATTGCTGAGCCCACGATCTTTGAGATCGTATTGGGCGAGATAGTACGAGCCTGTTTGAGCCAACCCACCTAAAGATAATAGGAGGCTAAAAACTAGGGTTAAGGTTAATCGCATTTTTTTGGTTTATACCAAAATTATAGAATTTTATACCCGATGTGAAATGAATCAAAAATCATTGCTTATTTTTCTTTACTTTAAACTTAACCCGCATTATTCATCAGGATTCTATTCCAAGCCCTAATGAATAATGCGGGTTAACCACATCGGGTCTATTATAATGCCCAGAGGTATCCATGGCCATTCTTTCTCCATAAGCTTTCAAAATATCTAAATCGGCTGTAATTAGTTATCGTGTTAATCTATAAATCAAAAGAGCAGTGCGCTTTGTTAAGTCTTCAAATGTAGCTAAATCTATCCACTCTTGGGGGGTGTGTCCACCACCACCCATAGCACCTAGTCCATCGAGCCCATCGGTGTAAGCTGCTACAAATGAGATATCAGCAGCACCACGTTTCATTGGGTCGTAAGCTACTACAGGAGGATGCCCCATATCTTGGCTTACTTGGCTTAGTACTTCCATTACTTCTTCGTTACCTTTGGTAGGAGCCATGGCTGGGTAACTATCCCAATAGGTAAATGTGGCCTCTGTTTTAGGTAAATGATTATCTACAATTTCCTGCATTTTTTTTCGTGCATTAGCCTTTTGCTCTTCGGATATAAACCGTAAGCCGCCTGCAACGTGCACCGTTTGAGGAATTACATTGGTTTTGCCAAATGCCTTTGCACTGGCTGTTGACTTATCGTATTCAGCAAATGTGCCTCCGGTAATAATTCCCGGGTTAAAGGTTAGGTATTTTTCATTTCTTAGGGTTAGGTACCATTCGTTTAATATTCTTGAAGCTTCAAAGATTGCACCGGCTCCTTCTTCTTCACTAAAAATGTCGGCACTATGGGCTCGTTTACCCGTTACATTTAGCTCCCAGCCACTAGAGCCTCTACGTGCCAAAGTGGCTTCGTTAAAGCCAGAGGAAGCTTCGTAACCTAGGGCAATATCGCTGCGTTTGGCAGCTTCAATAATATCTTTTCGACTAATAGAAATTGGTTTTCCAGACTCTTCTTCATCACCGTGCAGAGCCACAATAATTTGGGTGTTTTTTAAATATCCAGCTTCTTTTAAAGCCCTTAAGGCATAAAGAATAATTATATCCCCTCCTTTCATATCTTCTACTCCTGGGCCTGTAGCTCTATCGCCATCTTGCACATATTTTTGAAAGGGGCTATCTTTTTCAAATACCGTATCTAAATGACCAATAAGTAAAAGACGTTTGCCTTTTTTCCCTTTATGCTCTGCAAATAAGTGACCCGCTCTATTCATTTCAGCAGGCATTTCAATCCAGTTTGTTTCAAAACCAATGGCTTTAAATTTGGCATCAAACAATTTGCCCACTTCACGCACACCATCGGCATTCATTGTGCCACTGTTAATGTTAACCGTTTCTTCTAAAAACTTCAGTGCATCATTATTATTAAGAGCTACTTGTTTTAGGATTTTCTTTTCTTTTGATGAAAGGTTTTGTGCCCAAAGGCTATTACTAATAATGGCGAATACCATTATAAAAAGTGTGTATTTTAATTTTCTCATGTTTACTAGGGTTAATAGATGCTATAAATGTACAAAAGCATTTT
>CAZZML010000201.1:0-6025 GCA_964654735.1 uncultured Roseivirgaceae bacterium
CGGATATTGAGAAGTTACAAAAAAACCTTGCAAATATTTGATTTACAAGGTTTTTGAATTTTAAAGAGCCTCCTATCGGGATCGAACCAATGACCTACTGATTACAAGTCAGTTGCTCTACCAGCTGAGCTAAGGAGGCTTTTAAGCAATACAGTATCTGCTTTGCTCAATTGCGATGCAAAAATAGATGGACAGATGAATATACCAAAAATAATAGGAGAGAATTTTAAATTATTTTTCAATAAATTCTAAGGCTCTGATTTCCATCCAAGAATGTTGGTGATTTTTTACAGGAAACCCAACATGCCCTCCTCTTTCAGTTAATTCTAAATATAAATTAGGGTGGTTCTCCGCTTCTTGCAAAGGGTAGCAAGATGGCGGCATAAACGGATCATCTTTGGCTATCAATAGCAAGGTTGGTATGCCAATATTTGCCAATTGATGCTTAGAAGTTGCATTTTTATAAAAGGCTTCTGTAGTTTCAAACTTATGTAGAGGAGCCGTATAGCGAACATCAAATTCAGCAAAACTATTAATTGCATCAATTCCATCCACCTTTACAATAGCTGGATGCATTAGAGCTTTTTGCTTCATTTTCTTTTTAAGCTTGTCTAAAAATCGCTTTCGATAAAAAGCCATACTCCTTTTCTCCAACTGTACCGCACTATCTCCTACTTCTACTGGTGGTGAAATTACAACTGCTTTCGAAATTAGTGTAGGTAGTTCAACAGAAGAATCAGTTATATAATTGAGCACCATTGCACCTCCCATACTAAATCCTATTAATGCTATTTCTTGGTAGTTATTGTTTTTAATGATGTAATCAATTGTAGTGACTACATCATCCACATCTCCATGATGGTAGAGTCTAGGCTGTTTATTCATTTCGCCCGAGCAACTTCTAGCATTCCAGGCGGCCACATCCCAATTATTTTTAGAAAAGTGTTTGGCAACCCCTTTTACATAATGTCGATGGCTATTCCCTTCTAATCCGTGCAAAACCACTACAAGTCTTTTATTGCCCTTCTTTACCCAGTCTATATCTAAAAAATCATCATCAGGTGTAAAAATTCGCTCTCGTTCATATTCTACTCCAACAACTTTTCTGAACATGCTAGGTAAAATAGTAGAAACATGACCGTTTCTTAAATAAAAGGGTGGTTTATAAGTAGAGTAAATAATGGGCATAATAAATGAAAATTAAATTCTAACCACAGAGAGCACAGGGCATAATAACACAAAGTTCACAAAATTTTTCTTTGTGAACTTTGTGCCTTCTCTGTGCACTTTTGGATAGAAAATCAAGCAATTTCACCACCACAACTAGAACCTGCACCAGCAGTACAGCCATAACAATGCTTGCCTGTTTTAATAGGTCTGCTTATAAGCAACTCTTTATTAAAATCACGAATATGCTCAACGTGGTTGCATTTCATTTCCAACATTTGATTAAAGTCACAATCGTATAAATAGCCATCCCAACCTACCGACAAGGTATTCCTGCACATCACTCCCTCTACAGCAGTAGGGTTAAACGCATCGGAGAGCTCCTCCATATACGCATCGTAATTATCAGATTGAATTAAATAATCTAAAAACCGGCTAATAGGCATATTGGTAATGGCAAATAAACTATTAAAAGTCACAGTATGCTTTCGCTCAAGCGATTCTTTAAAATCTCGTTCTAACGATGACTGTGCAGGTGGCAGAAATGCCCCACTAGGATTATACACTAAGTTTAATTGCAACCCGCTTCCTTCTACCCCATAGCCCACTTTGTTCAGCATTTTTAAGGCCTGTATCGACTGCTCAAAAACACCATCTCCACGTTGGGCATCTGTTCTGATTTTCGAAAAATGTGGCAAGGAAGAAATAATCTCCACCTTATGCTTGGCATAAAAATCAGGCAGATCGTTATACTTAGGATTAGCTACTATGATAGTTAAGTTACACCGAACCATCACATGTACATTTCTGTTGGATAGCTCTTCTACAAACCATCTAAAATGAGGGTTCATTTCAGGGGCTCCTCCTGTTAAATCAGCCACTTTAATATTGCCTTTTTCTACCGCATCCAAACATAATTGCAAGGTTTCCCGAGTCATAATCTCCTTACGATCAGGCCCGGCATCTACATGGCAATGTGCACAAGTCTGATTGCACATTTTACCCATATTTACCTGTAAAATATCAACATTGGTCGGTGCTAATGGGTGAAAGCCGATAGCTTCAGTACGAAAATCAAACGAAGGAATATCCGCACCTTCCAACACCTCTATTTGAGCATCAGTATTTGAATATAAATGTTTTTGCGCGTTTAAGGTTTTCATTAACTACATCGTTAGATCATCCACCTTATTCATCATCTGCACTCCGTGTACTAAGCTGGCACCTCCACGAATGGCAGCTGCCACATGAATGGCTTCCATCATTTGCTCTTCATCAGCACCTTTTTCAAGTGAGCTTTTGGTATAAGCATCAATGCAATAAGGGCATTGTACAGCATGAGCTACTCCCAAGGCAATAAGTGCTTTTTCACGTTGGGTAAGGGCACCCTCTTTAAATACTTCATCGTACCAACCAAAAAACTTCTCCCCCATTTCTTTTTGGTACTTGGTAATATTCCCAAATTTCTTTAGATCCTCTTCTATATAATATGGTTTGCTCATAATTCTATTTTTTTCAAATCTAACAAATGTATTTAGTCAATTGGTTACTCAAACAATATATACTATTATTTGGTTCATTAATTCAACCCGCATTATGCAATAGAACTTCTATTACAAATACAAACTGCTGCAAATCAGTCGTTTTAAACTTACTGTTCTTAACCATAGCGACCCGTATAGCTATCGGGGTGCTTTTCGAACATAAACTTCTGATTTATTGCAGTTTGCAGTTTGCATTCTCATTACGAACCCTATTGCATAAAGCGGGTTTAAAGAATATTGGCATCATTTTAGTGTCGAATTAGTACATATCAAAATATTACACCTTCGGTGATTAGTTTCTTACCTGCATACTCTTATTTTGCGCCTCTATGACCAAAGTGCTTTTGTCTTTCATTTTTGCTCTTATAAGTTTTCAAGAATTGAAGGCTCAATCGGTAACAATAATTGATAAAGAAACCAATAAACCCATAGAGTACGTTTTAATTTTTGATGAAAAAGGTAATCAGGCCATAAGCGATTTAAATGGAAAGGCCAACCTCGATAATCTCTCAAATGGGTTCATTACTTTTCAACATCTCGGTTTTGAAACACTATTAATTCCCAAAGATAATATTGGCAATAGCATTACCCTTTCCCCTTCCTCAATTTCCGTAAAAGAAGTGGTGGTATCCGCCAACAAATGGGAAGAAGATGTTTCAGAAATAGCTGCTTCTATAACTAAAATTACACGAGAAGATATAGCCTTAAAAAATCCACAAACCGCAGCAGATATGCTAAGCCAATCGGGCGAAGTGTTTATTCAAAAAAGTCAACTGGGTGGAGGCAGCCCTATGATTAGAGGGTTTGCTGCCAACTCTGTACTTATTTCGGTAGATGGAGTGAGAATGAATAATGCTATTTTTCGCAGTGGTAACCTGCAAAATATTATTGCCTTAGACGGTCTCACCACCCAAAGTGCTGAAGTAGTGTTTGGCCCAGGTTCGGTGATTTATGGAAGTGATGCCTTAGGTGGTGTAATGGATTTTCATACCATCACTCCTGTTTTTAATGCCATATCGGGGGAAGCATTTATAAGGAGTTCTTCAGCTAATAAAGAAAAAACCGGGCATCTAAAAGTTAATATTGGAGGTAAAAAATTAGCTTTTATGGCAGCTATTACAAGTAGCAACTTTAACGATTTAATTACAGGAGCTGTTCGAAAAGGCAACTACCCAAGCTTTGGAACCAGGCCGGAATACGTAGATCGAATTAATGGAAAAGATAGTGTTATAACAAATTCTAATATCAATAAACAAATTTATTCTGGCTATAAGCAATTGAACGGTTTGGCTAAACTAAAATACCAAATAGATAAAAACACCGAATTAACTTATGCATTTCATGCCACCACAAGTAGTGATGTGCCCCGCTATGATCGGTTAACAGAATACAAAAATGATACACTTAAATATGCACAATGGTATTACGGCCCTCAAAAATGGTTAATGCACCAGCTACAACTTAAAACGAACCGAGATACAAAATTAAGTACCCAAGCCAAACTTACTGTGGCTGTTCAGCAAGTGGAAGAAAGTAGAAACGATCGCAAATTCAATTCAAACAATTTAAGGCAGCGCACAGAAAATGTGGACATCGTAAGTGTTAATTACGATGCCTTCAAAGAGCTTTATACCAATACCTTTTATTATGGATTTGAAATGGTTTATAATAGTGTAAATTCATTTGCACGAACGTTAGATATTACTACTAACAACTATACTTCCAGCGCAACCAGATACCCGGACGGTGGTAGCACTTGGATGTCCATTTCGGCCTATACTAATTGGAAGCACTACTTTTCCACTTCTTTAATATTAAATACAGGTATTAGGTACAGCCAAATATTACTCAATTCAAAATTCGAGGACAAAACATTTTACAACTTTCCGTACGATGAGATAAAAATTAATACAGGAGCTGCCAATGGCAGCATTGGGTTGGTTTGGAAACTTAGCAATGAGTTGAATATAAAATCATCTGTTAGCAGTGGATTTAGAGCCCCCAATGTAGATGACATAGGGAAAGTATTTGATTCAGAGCCCGGAAATGTAGTGGTGCCTAACGAAGAGTTAAAGCCCGAATTCTCGTACTCTGGAGAGCTAACAATTACAGGAAAAATTAATTATGAACTCGAGTATAGCTTTACAGGATTTTATACTCGCTTGGTAGATGCAATGGTGCGTAGAGACTTTACTTTTAACGGCCAAGACAGCATTTGGTATGACGGAGAGTTAAGCAATGTGCAAGCTCTGGTAAATGCAGGAAAAGCTTATATAGGAGGCATTTCCGGAAGCTTAAAATACACTAAAGGAGGACTTATTATAGCCTCCACCCTTACTTATACTAATGGCAGAGACTTGATTGATGATGTGCCTTTGCGGCATACTGCTCCTCTATTTGGTCAAACAACTGTTACCTATAAGTGGCATAGCTCTACCATTATGTTTACACAGCAATATAATGGGGTCAAAACCATAAATCAGCTTTCTCCAAGTGAGTTAAATAAACCTCATATTTATAGCCCCGATGGTAGCCCTGCCTGGACAATTTCAACCATTAATATGCAGTACGATTTTGGCAAAAGCTTTATTGTAAATGCAGGGGTAGAAAATATATTTGATGTACATTATCGCCCATATTCAAGTGGAATTAGTGCCCCGGGCAGAAACTTTATAGTAAGCTTGAAAGTAAAATTTGAAAAATAAGCACTATTGAAAAATGAAATCATAAGCACGTTGAAGCTTTTTATCCAAGGTCCAAAGGGCTAGGTTGTTTTCAAGGCAAGCAGTTAAAATATAGCTATCAACAAGGCCTACTCCTCGGTTAATAAGATTATATTTATTGGAGGATACGCCCGCTTTAATAAATAAATGATTCTCCTTAGCCTTGGGCAAATTATGCCAAAACCTTTGTAATAGCTCCAGTTCTCTTTTGCTCTTTGAACCTTGCAATAACTCACCAAAAACAGCAGAAACCGTATAAACATCACTCTTTTTTAGATATGAATTAAAAATATCATTTAATTCAAGGTCAGACTCTCTCAAATATGAAATCCAAACTGATGTATCTGCTAATATCACCGATTTCTATTGAGTTTTCGAATACCCTCTGCTGTAAATCCTTTTCGAAACTCAAAAGGATTTTTCTGAATTTCCTCTATCAACTCATCCATATTTTTTGAGCGCACATAATGCTTAATAGCAATAATTAAGCTCTCAGTAATGTTTTTTCCGCCAGAAAGGTTCTTTACATCTTCAATTAATTCATCTGGTATTAGTGCTGTAACTTTCATGCTTCTATGTTTTAAGACCTAA
>CAZZML010000202.1:0-5978 GCA_964654735.1 uncultured Roseivirgaceae bacterium
CTTAATCACAAAGAATCACAGAGGGTACACAAAGAATTTATCGCTATAACTCCAACTCTATTATCGGATCCCAAAACAATTTATCAAATTGTTGAATTTGATTGTCAATAATCTCAATTCCTTCAGCTTCCAGCCTTTTTTGCATAGGGTTGCGAGTATCAAAATGATGTTTACCAGTAAGCAAACCTATTCGGTTTACTACTCTGTGAGCAGGTACTTCAGGCATAGTATGCGCAGCATTCATTGCCCAACCTACCATGCGGGCACTACCCTTGCTGCCTAAATAATTGGCAATTGCTCCATAAGATGTAACTCGCCCTGCTGGTATTAATCGAGCTACTTCATACACCATTTCGAAAAAACCTTTTTTAGCCATTCAAATTCCTTTGTACAAGGCTACAAAATTTTAACCCAAATCAATTAATACAGCTAAATGCTATTTGTTTATTGTTTCACAAATTTTGCCTGAATTAAGCCCTTATCGGTAGATACTTGAATCGTGTATATACCGCCTCCTATTTCTTGTAGCATAACATCAAAACTTTGCACTAACTCCGTTCTTTTAAACTTACCGGACTTAACAATTGTACCGATTGAATTAATAATTAAATAACGGTGAACCGTATAAGTACCAGGTAGTTCCACAGAAATTTGGTTAGTAACTGGGTTAGGCCAAATATTAAGTGTCTCGTTAGAAACTAACTCATTTAATCCGGTTATAATAACAGGGTCAGACATATCCGAAGTACAACCCTCAATGGTTACCTGAACCGTATAAGCGGCTGAACCCGTAGAAATAGTATAGGTTTGTTGGGTTGCTCCATTAATAGCAGCTCCATCCATAAACCATTGATTTCCTACAGCACTGCTTGAGGTTAGTATATTCTCGGCTACAGATATAGTTGGTTGTGCGAGTACAGGGTTTACAGTTATGGTTATTTGTGCGGTAGCCTCACAACTGTTGGCACCTGTGCCTGTAACCGTATAAGTAGTAGTACTGGTGGGCACAAAAGCAACACCATCTGTTACTCCATTATCCCAAGAATATGATTCGGCATTTCCAGAGGCGGTAAGGGTAATTTCCTCTCCGGCACAAACCGTAGTTGCAGTAGCACTTGCCGAAACGGAAGGTGCTAGCAATTCAGTTACAGTAAAATTGCAACTACTTGCATTTCCACTGGCATCAGTGGCTGTTAGGGTAACGGCCATGCCATTGGTAAAGGCAGCACCTGCTGTAGGACTTTGGGTTATTACAGGGTTAGGGTCTTCTGCATCGGTAGCCGTGGCCATGTTGGTGTAATCGGGTATTACGGTATCAGTACAGGTTAATTGCTGATTAGCAGGGCAGGTAATAGTTGGTGGTGTAGTATCAGGTAGTTTATTGATAATAAATGTGCAATTACTTACATTATTACTCGCATCAGTAGCTGTTAGCGTAATGCTCATACCATCAGTAAAAGTAGTGCTTGCTACCGGGCTTTGAGTAATGACAGGGTTGGCATCGCAATTATCAGTAGCAATTGCCAAGCCAGTGTAATCGGGTATTACTGCACCAAAAGCAAGCGATTGGTTGCCCGGGCAATTAATAACAGGATTATCGGTATCTGCAAGTTCGTTAACCGTAAATGTACAGTTGCTTGCATTGCCACTGGCATCGGTAGCTGTTAGGGTAATCGTCATGCCATCTGTAAAAGCAAAACCTGCTATCGGGTTTTGGGTAATGGTAGGATTAGGGTCTTCGGTATCAGTAGCAGTGGCCAGACTTGTATAATCAGGTACTGCTGTGCCTGCACATAGCTCCTGATTGCCCGGGCAGGTAATGGTAGGAGCAACAAAATCACCTCCAAATACCACATACACGAGCCCGGTACTATTTGCGACTCCTCCCAAATCTCCCATAATAAAGTCCGCTACTCCATCTCCATTTATGTCTTTACCCCCATCAATCGGTCTTCCAAGGCCTGGACTTTGGGCAATTGGAATCTGAAATCCATTTGTGCCATCCAACGTAGAAGGATCAAACAAAGCAGGAAAACCTCCTGCTGTTCCAAAAACAACATAGTTATCAGACGAGGATACTATAAAATCATCAATTCCATCCAGATTCAAATCACCTGTAGGCGCAACATGCCGCATGTTACCTTGTAGTACAAACCCATTTGAGCCATTAAGGTCGTTCATAAATAAACTATCAGGAAAGGCAGTTGCAGATCCTAATATTATATTATTTTCTGAGAAGCAATCGTCTATTCCATCATCATTAATATCGCCAATGGGGCCAACATTCGTTATAAAGCTATTTCCCTGATTGTCGATAAGAAACCCATCTGTGCCATCAACTGCCGTAATATCTACCAGTGCATCAAATGGAGTGTTTTTTCCAAGTAATGCATAGCTAATTTCATCAGCCCCACTAAATGCCCAATTTCCAATGAGCATGTCGTTATAGCCATCGTTATTAATATCTCCGGCACCACCTACCTTATAAGATGGCCGAGAGCCAGCAAAACTGCTAGTTCTAAACCCATTGGTGCCATCTAACCAAGATATATCAAGTGGTGCTGGGTAGTTACTATTACGGCCAAATATAATCCAGGACTCTCCTGACCAATGAGGGGTTCCAATCATAAAATCACCTATTCCATCGCCATTTACATCGCCCAAACCTGCCACTTGACTACTTCCGGGTGTATCAATTAAAAAACCATTGGTGCCATTAATATCATTAACAGTTATTAACGCAGGGAAAGAAGTAGTACCATAAAGAACTATTTCATCAGCACTGGCATTGCTGGAGCCAATGATTAAATCATCTATTCCATCGCCATTTATATCTCCGGGGCCGGCTAGTGTTGATCCTCGTCTTTCATCAAAAGCGACACCTTCTACGACAAACCCATTAGTGCCATCCAGTGTGGCAAGATCGAAAGGGGTTGGAAAACCGGAGGTAGATCCAAAAACAATAAAAGCTTTCCCTGCTAATTGATTTGTGCCTACAGCTTTATCTCCATTTCCAAGCGCAATATCCTGAATACCATCATTATTAATATCGCCAATAAACTGCACTTCGTTGCCCAATTTGTAACTACCATTATCAGAAGCTGTTTGTGGCAACCCCTGAATTACAAACCCATTGGTGCCATTAAAGGGTATGGTTGCAGGGTCAAAAACAGCAGGATACCGTTGTGCATGCGTTTGATACCCGATAAAAAGGGTTACTAAAACAATAAAAGCAACTAATTGGGAATTCTGAAACTTTTTTTTCATTGATGGAGGTACTATGGTTAAACAATTAATTAGCTTACCGTTTGCAGTTGGCATTTGTTATTTATAAAGTTAAAGGTCGTATTATAGGCATGCATCACCATAAACCGTGATAGTGAAAAATCACTATAAGTAGTGAGTAGGAGAAAAACGAAATGCTATTTAAAGGGCATGAAGCTGCATTTTTGATCATAAGTTGTGGTTTTACCTTTGAAATTATTAGTATTTCTATCGTTGTATTTCAAAAATGCACCCAAAATATTGTTTTAGGGCTGTTTTTTCAAAAACGTATAGCTGAGTAGTAACCAAAGTTCCTTGCGGATTTAAGGTAGTATTTAAAACAGTGGTGCTAGTTTTTGTTCATAACAAAGAGAACTCAACCAAACTGCGTCTCAAACATAAAGTATGGAGCAAGTTATTCCTGCCGCCAGGTTAGTCAGGGCAGACGATAGTCAAACATACAAATTCCTTTTGATAGCTTAAAATCCTAGGAATAGCCTACCTCAATTTTTGAGAACACAGGGTTGGCAAACGAATTTTGATAAAAATCTCACCTCTATTAATTACTTGCAGCTCTTAGTTTATAAAAAATAAAAATCAATAAAACTACTCCTGCTAAAGCCCAATCCAAAATAGAATTTTTATCAATAAAAATGATTCCTAGAGCTACAAATATGATTCCCCAGTATTCCATTTTAATCCAAAATAAGCTATGTTTATTTCCTGACGTTACCCTTTTTCCTGTTTCCTCATAAATCGAAGTTCCAGAATTATTGTTCCATTTTATGCCATAAATCCAGCTAAAAATTCCTGTTATAAAAAGCGGTATTACTAATCCATAACGGGCATATCCATCTGGAAGGGCATAAATGCAAACAATGAATGTTACTGTTAAAACTAAAACGGAGAGGATCCCTCTACCTGACCATACTATCATAAAAAATTTGGTTTAACAATAAACCCCTTTTCAAATCCTTTTCCAAGCCTAACATTAAGAAGTAAGCTATTTGTATTTAACAAAACGTTTTGTGTTGGAGGGGTGTATGAATACACAATCCGTATATGTTTGGAAACTGTAAACCCAACAAGGAAGTTAATGGAAGATGCTGATCTGTAACCCAGTCCTATATCAAATTTGTTGCGGTAAGAAAAAATACCGTTAACATCAAATTGTAAAGGAGCTCCCACAACATATTTTATTAGCCCATTGGGTTTTAACAACCAGTTTTTATCTAACTTTAAAGCAACACCTCCATTAAGGTAATAATGTTGATTTATATTCTCACCACTTCCTGTTAACAGTTGTGGTGATGAAGCACCTATGTAAAAATTTCTTTTACTATAATAGATACCAACTCCAAATGTTGGAATTACTGTGTTCAAATTTTGAGAAAAATTAGGGTCATTAACTGCACCCAATTGTAACAAATCTTCCTTGCGCATGGTTAACCCCGCTTCCAGTGCCAGAGATAAATTTGTTGGAAAAAACCCTGAATTTGTGTATGAATTTCTATTTCTGGAAATTAGCTTAAATGCATAACTGCCACGTATGCTATTAGAAACTGTTGGCCCTGCTTTATCGTTTATAAATGTAGCTCCAATTCCTATTTTTTTAAAAGGAAGACTCATAGTAAACATAGCCGTGGAAGGAGCCCCTTCTATGCCATTCAATTGCCCCTGGCCGGAGAAGGTAAAATCAACCTGATCGTAATAGCCTGCAAATGCCGGGTTTATGGCAAGGGTATTAAGCATATATTGAGAGTTTATCGGCTGCTGCTGTGCTACACAAACTCCAGTTGAAACTAATAGCCAAGTAATAGTAAGAGACCCTTTAATTCTGTTCATAATATTTATCTTTTAAGTACCAAATAGCCCGATATTACCTCTTCTCCCTGATTCAATTCTATTTTAAAATAGTATGTACCTTCTGGCAGGCTGCCAGCACCTAACGATGTCATTCTATTTGCCTCACCGCTAAATACCTTTGCTATATTGTCATACCCACTTATCTCAAATACCTTGTCGCTCCAACGGTTATAGATTACAACACGGTTATTAGGATAATTTTCTATCTCATCTATTTTCCAAACTTCATTAATACCATCTCCGTCAGGCGAAACACCATATTTCTTTTTATATATCCCTTCCGATTCTTCTACAAAAACAGTTAGATTATCCTTGCCAACACAGCCATCATTACTTGTAAATGTTACTTCATAAGTAGTTGTAATTTTAGGGCTGGCTATTGGTGATGCAATGTCTGAAACATCAAGGCTAAAGGAAGGAGACCAAGTATAGGTTCCGGACATATTGCTGCTTGCATTCAATTGAGTGCTTTCTCCCTCTATGATGTCAATATCATTCCCGGCATCAACAAATAATACTTTGTCTATAGTAATAGTAAACGTACAGTTGCTCGTATTGCCACTGGCATCGGTAGCGATTAGGGTAATGGTCATACCATCTGTAAAAGTTGAGCCCACAGCAGGGCTTTGCGTAATTATTGGGTTTGGGTCTTCGGTATCGGTAGCCGTGGCCATGTTGGTGTAATCGGGTATTGTTGTATCAGTACAGGTTAGCTCCTGATTGCCGGGGCAGGTGATGTTTGGTGGTGTAGTATCTGAAAGTTGATTAATTATAAAACTACAATTACTTGTATTGCCGCTGCCATCAGTGGCTGTTAATGTTATTGTCATACCATCTGTAAAAGCAGT
>CAZZML010000203.1:0-5976 GCA_964654735.1 uncultured Roseivirgaceae bacterium
TTCTTCAACCACAATCATTTTAAAAGCCTCAGCCGGTTCCGGTAAAACATTTACTCTGGCCAAGGCATTTATCAAACGTCTAATTTTAAACCCCAACGATTACCATCAAATTTTAGCACTTACGTTTACCAACGATGCTAAAAACGAGATGAAATCACGAATTTTAAAGGAGCTTTCAAAATTAGCAACAGAAGAAAAGTCGGTTTTATTGGAGGTTATTGAAGCCGATTTTAAAACAGACAAAATTTCGTTAGACCAATCTCAAATTTTTCATCGAAGCAACCTTGCACTTACCAATTTACTAAATGACTACAGCCGTTTTAATGTAGTTACACTCGATCATTTTTTTACGCAACTCATACGGCATTTAGCACGTGAGCTAAAACTTAGTTTGGGTTATGAACTCGATTTAGATGTAGGCAAAGCTATGGACGAAGCCGTTTATAAATTGTATCAAACCGATGATAAACGTATAAAAAAATGGCTCCGTGCTTTTATAAACACAAAGATTGAAGAGGATAAAGGCTGGAATATTGAGTTTAATATTAAAAATTTAGGCAATAAACTGTTTCAAGATAGTTTTATCGATATAAAAGACAAACTCAAAGAAAACATTAATGAGCTTGAAGGTTTTGTAACAGAATTACAAAAACACGTAACCTTTTATCTCTCCGAAATGCGCGAAACCGGCACCAAAGCTTTGGACTTAATCGCATCTCACCAGCTTGTAGAATCCGACTTTAGAGCCAATCTAATTCCTGTGTTTAAAAAACTAAAAGCAGGAACTCAAGATTTAACTAAACCGTTTAGTGCCACCTTTCTGTCAGCAGAATGGACAACCAAAAAATCGGAAAAAAAGGAAGCGATTGAAGCTTGTGCACAAGCGGGTCTTCAAAAGCTACGTGAACATATAATTAGCTTATTTCAAAGTGATAAGTACATTAAATACATCGAATCTAAAAACTTGCTCGCCAATATTTACTCTTATGGGGTGCTTTCAGCCTTATCGGATAATTTATGGGAGTACCGCAGTAGCAATAACCTTCTCTTACTTTCTGACACGGCTTCTATACTTGATGGAGTTGTTTCGCTTTCGGATGCGCCATTTATCTATGAGAAAATAGGAGCCCGCTATAAACATATTATGATTGATGAGTTTCAGGATACCTCTGCCCATCAATGGAAAAACATTTTACCACTGCTGCAATATGCCCTGTTTGATGAAGGAAGTTTATTACTGGTGGGCGATGTAAAACAATCTATTTACCGTTGGCGTGGTGGAGACGTAAACCTGTTAATGCAGCAAGCTGCCATCGATCTTGCCGATCATTCGCCTATAGAATCTGCGCTTGACACCAACTACCGAAGTGGGAAAAATATCATCACATTTAATAATGCTTTCTTCCAGGCAGCCAGTTACTCTTTAGCTTCTCTGTTCGAAAATTTTTCGAACAAAGCGGATGACATTTCCCGAGCCTATGAAGACGTAACCCAAAAGCCAAATAAAGAAATTGAAGGCTATGTAAAGATTGAGTTATTAGAAGATAATGATGAATTAAACTGGAAAGAACAGGCCTTCGAAGCAACAAAGGAAAGCATTAAGCAAGCCTTGCAAAGTGGCTTTGCGCCTGAGGATATTTTAATTTTGGTGCGCAAAAATAAAGAAGCTGGTGAGGTTGCTACCTATTTATTAAGTCAGGGAATTCATACCATCACAGATGAAGCACTCCAATTAGAAAAATCACCTTTGGTTCAGTTTTTAATTAACGGGTTGCAGCTAATTCTTAACCCGAATAATAAGCTCACCCTTACCAATCTAAGCTATTTTCTTAACATTATTCATAAGCAATCGGCTAGTCAATCGCTTGAAAATACCTTAGATAGTTCTCCATTAACAGGCATAAACACAAGTTTAAATGGGTATGAAGCCATTGAAAAGTTAATTGAAGACTATCGGTTAAACGAGCAATTCGATCCATTTCTACAAGGATTACAAGATGTGTGTTTAGCCTTAAGTCAAAAAGGCTATGTCTCCATCTCAAGTTTCCTCGACAGGTGGAACGAACTACACCAAGATTCCAAAACCAAACCCTCTATTATTTTAGGAAAGCCCAAAGGGGCTGTTCAGGTTAAGAGCATTCATAAATCGAAAGGACTCGAAAGCCCAATTGTAATTATGCCGCAAGTAGGTGGTGGTTTTTATAGACCCCAACACGTGTTTTGGCCTACCAAGTTGCCCGACATGTATAAAAAATGGGGAAGCCTTCCTCTTAATTTTACAAGTACATTGGAATTAACAAATTTTGCTGACAATTACGAGCAAGAAAGTTTTGAAATAGCATTGGAAGAACTAAACACTCTTTATGTTGGCTTTACACGTGCTATCGAACGGTTATACGTATTTGTTGATAACAAAAAATTAAAAAAATCTTTTCAACACCTTATCAAAGGTATTTTAACCAGCGATAATTTTAGTCTCTCCAGCCATTTTGATGGAACTGTTTTCGAGCTTGGCAACCCGGCTCATGCACACCCAAAAGAAAGTGATTCGGTGCAAGATATTCACCTAACCAGTTACCCCACAATTAACCCTAATTTAAAACTTGCTCCCACTAAAGAAACTGACTTTTGGAAACAACTTAATACCGAGAAGGCCAATAATATTCGGTCGGGTATTAGGCTCCACTCCATAATGGCACAATTAAAAAACTTTGAGCTTTCTGCATTTGATAATACTCTTGAATCCGCTATACAATTAATGGTGCTCAAAGGAGAGTTTTCAAAAGAGGATGCTTCAGATTTTAAGAAAAAGATCAAAGCTTTATTTTCTGCACTACCTGAATTACACCAATGGTTTGCACCAGGCTGGGAGGTAATCAACGAGCATAAAATTCTGGCCAATGGCACTGCCTATATTCCTGATAGAGTGGTAATAAAAGATAATACCGCAGTAATTCTGGATTTTAAACGAGGGGCAAAATCAGATGGTCATAAAAACCAAATAAAGAACTATGCGGAATTGCTCACCCAAATGGGGTATAAAGTGGAAAGAAAGTATTTAGTGTATATAGAGTTAGCAGAATTAGTAGAGGTTGTATGAAGCGATTTTTAGACCATATTATTGAAGACATTAACCCTTCTGAATTGAAAGCGTTAAGAACTACTTGCTACGTTTTTCCTACCCAACGGGCTTGCCGTCATTTCGAAGTGTTACTTCAACAGAAATTTGATACAGAAGTGTTCTGGGCACCTGCTATTTTAAGTATCCAGGAGTTTATCGAGCACTTGAATCCAGATGTTAGCGTGGCCTCAGAAATTCAGCAGATTACTGAATTATTTGGCGTTTATAAAAAGTTGGAACCCAATATTGTATTCGAAGATTTTTATGGCTGGGCAAAAGTGCTGCTTAAAGATTTTGATGAGGCGGATCGCTATCTGGTGGATGCTAAATTGCTGTATAAAAACTTACAAGATATTAAAGACCTCGATAAGGTATTTGGCCCTGATGAAGAAGCGTTGAAGGCCATCATCGAATTTCAAAAGGTGATTGATGTTTCGGGGAATGGAGAGCTGTTTAAAGAATTTGACACAACTTGGAACACAGTTGGCAAAGCCTATTTTCTGTTCCAGAAAGTACTTAAAGCGAAAGCACTTGGGTATAACGGGATGCTGTATCGTGCTTCGGCAAATGCCATTAAAGCAGGAGAGCCAATCCCGTTTAATCAGGTTGTTTTTGCAGGATTTAATGCCTTATCATTAGCCGAAGAAGTTATTTTTGGCCACTTACTTTCTACTAATGTAGCTCAGGTTTATTTTGATGTGGATCGCTTTTACTTCAACAAACAAAACTTAGAAGCAGCTAAATTTTTAAATAGGTATAAGCACTTATGGAGAGGAGAGAACGTCCATTGGATTGATGCCAATGGCTTTAACACCAATAGAGTAATTGACGTACTAGGCACCCCTTTAGGTGTTACACAAGCTAAAATAGCCTCGAATATTTTAACCAAAAATAAAGCCTATCAGTTTAATAATACGGCTGTGGTTTTGGCCGATGAAGGGCTGTTAAATCCCGTTTTATATGCCTTACCACAAACCGACCTACCCATCAATATTACCATGGGGCAGCCTGTGGCCACCCACCCCCTTGGCGAATTTATCAAGTACTACTTTGAATACCAGGCAAGACTCGATAAAGGAACTATACCTGTGGACGCTTTGCAAACACTGGCTTCCAATATCTTTATTCAACAACACAACTCGCAGTTAGCTAAGTGGTTGAGCAAAACCAAACAAACCCACATTTCCTGGTCTTGGTTATCTCAATTTGAAGAGCTCACCGACTTTGCAAAAGAGGCATTTACGCCTCAGTTAAACCCAATCCAGTTATTCGATGAAGCTTTGGAGTTTATAGAAAAAATTAATGCAAGCAGCAAAGACTCAGATGATGGCATTGCAACTGTTTTGTACGAAGCCTTGCAGCAACTTAAATTAGAGTTATTGCAAGTAAGCACTCAATTTGAAGCAAAGTTTATTAAAAAGATTGTACTTGAATCTTTGAGTACGCTCAAATTACCTCTAGGAAAGGAATCGAATAATGGGCTGCAAATAATGGGTTTTCTCGAAACCAGGATGCTCGATTTTGAAAACCTCATTATCCTATCAGTAAATGAAGGAATGTTGCCTGCTTCGGCCAGCAATAAATCTTTTATCCCTTTTGGGCTGCGCAAAGCGTTTAAAATGCCTCATTTTACCGAGCAGGATAGCATTTATGCGTATCATTTTTACCGCTTATTACAACGAGCCAAAAACGTTTCACTAATTTATAATACAGAGCTAACGGTAGATGGCTCTGGTGAGAAAAGCAGGTATATTTTGCAACTGGCACACCGTATTAAAATCGAGCAGTTGCCTATCACACTAAATGAATCTACCGTTAGTATTCCTCTTTCTACCGAAGCCTTACAACTGAGAGAAATCAAGGTAACTAAGACTGAGAGTATTCTAAAAGAGTTAGAGTACCTTTTATTTGAACGATCCAACGAACGACCCATTTCTCCAACTTTGGTGCTCGACTATATTGAATGCCCGTTGCGGTTTTACTTAAAACGGATTAAAAAATTACGAAAAGGCGATGATGCCACCAACGAGATTGATGCCCGTGAATTTGGGAATATTGTACACCATACTCTACAACATTTATACGAGCCTTTTGTAGGCAAAATACTTTCTAAAAAAGATATTCTCGAATTAAAGAAAACTAAACTAGCTCCTCAAATTGATAAGGAATTTGAAACAGAGCTTGAACTAAAAACCATTAGTGGAAAAAACGACTACCAACGCTACATTATTAAAAATACGTTAGAGCGTTTACTTGATAAAGATGCCGCACAAGCACCTTTATCAATCAAAGGACTGGAACTTACTTTAAGCAAAGAGAGCTTTAGCCTGTTACTGCCAATTAATGGGAGCCATATCCAATTAGGAGGAATTATTGATCGGTTGGATGAAATTGAGATAGAGGGAACAACCTCTTTAACACGTATAATTGATTATAAAACAGGCAAGGTGAAGATGCAAAAAACGGCCATTTATAAAAAGCCTGTTGACCTTGAAATTTACATAAACAATTACTTTACCAAGCCTGATTTTAAGGTGGAGTTTCAATCGTATTATTATACGCTCATCTACCAACGCAACCACCCCAATACTGGTGTAACAGCAGGTATTTACAGGCTTAAGTCCATTGGTGCAGGTGTGCAATATGTACGTAATAAACCCCAACCCATTCCTGCTGAACTATTTAATTTATTTGAAGATAGGCTTATTCAGCTTTTCGAAGAAATACTAGATCCAACAAAGGAGTTTTACCAAACAGAAGAAGTAAACACATGTGGCTATTGTGATTTTAGGGCTATTTGTGGGAGATGATAAAAAATATCGACAGCTTATACTACCCAGTACACTTGACTTAAC
>CAZZML010000204.1:0-5967 GCA_964654735.1 uncultured Roseivirgaceae bacterium
TGGCAGACACTTAAAATGCTCATAACAAATATTCATGAATTAATCAGGTTAGGCTATTTTTTTAATTCTTAAAATTCTGCTTGTAATAACCCGCCACTTAATTGTAATACTGTAAGTTCAGCCACTTTGGCGCTATACTTGGCCTGGTTGTAATTTAAACTGGCATTAAGGTAGTTTAACTGAGCCTGCCTAAACTCAATAGAGGTTACCTGCCCTAAGGTATATTGCTCTTGTGTTCGATTAAAATTTCGTTTATTGGTTTCCAGATTTTTCTTTTCAGCTTGTAGTACAAACAAGGCTGTTTGGTAAATTGTCCAGGCATTGCTTACATTTCGTTGGGTTTCAAGTTGAGTTCGCTCAAGGTTTAGTTGCTGGTTTTTCATTAAAATGAGCGTGTTTTGCTTCCTTGTTTTAGCAAGGCCTCCGTCAAAAAGATTCCATGTAAGGTTGGCTCCCAAGGTAGGTCCCGAGCTGTTTTGTTTATCAAAAAATGACGTAGCACCAAAGTTATTAAGCGAGTAATTATAAGTTGCACTTAGCCCTATTTTAGGAATGGAAGCCGTTTGGGCAATGCGCTGATCGTGTTGGGCATTAATGAGCAAAGCTTGCTCCTGTAAAATATTTATATTGGTGGTTTTTGCTTCCTCGAGCAAAGTGGCAATATCTAAGCCTTGGGTATAGGTTATGGTGGTATCCACCATAAATTTGGTTTGTACATCTCGCCCAATAAGTAGGTTAAGGTTTCTTTTTTGGTTTTCGAGCTCTTGTAAAATGGTAAGGTAACTAATGCTATCGTTATTATAATCTACCTCTGCATTAAGCAAATCTAGCTGTGTGTTTTGACCATACTCAGAACTGTACTTCGCCCTGATAAGCCTGTCTCCTGATATATCTAAACTACGCCTTTGCGTACGAATATTTTGGGTTAATCGAGCAACTTCGTAATAAGCTGTAAAAATATTAAGCAGCGAGTTTTCGATAATTAACCGGGCTTGCAGCTCCGAAAGTTGATAGGTGTCTTTTAATTTTTGATAATTATAGGCTCTTCCAAACCCATCAAAAAGAGTATAAGATAAATCCATAGAAGCATTATACCTCTTAGTTTGTACGCCTTCAGCACTTTGCACATCGCCACTTTGCAATGTGTTTTCTACATCGGTAAAAGAGAAGTTAGCACTCCCTGTACCCGTTACCGAAGGCAGGTAGCCACTGTTCATTAACCGGGCATTATTTTCGGCAATAGTTACATTATTATTGGCCGCTCTTATATCAAAATTATTCTCTAGTGCCAAAGCTACCGCCTCGGTTTTGCTAAGTATATGCTGTGCTGCAATGGGTGCAAAACTAACAGACAAAACAGCAGCTATAATTATATTTTTATACCTCAAGTTCATCATAATTTTTTTCAATAATGGCTCTTGTAACTTCTTCTTTGGTTACGCTTTTGCCAGTAACATACCATTTAAAAAATACCGTTAAGGAGTTGCTTACAGATAGCAGCAATGGCAGCATTAGCAAAGTTAAAAACGTGCCAATTGCAAGACCATACGATATGGAAATGGCCATAGGTTTTAAAAATTGCGCCTGGCGACTTTTTTCAAGTAATAGAGGAGCCAAACCAGCAATGGTGGTAATGGTGGTTAAAAAGATAGCTCTAAACCTGGATACCCCTGCTTTAACCAGTGCATCATCAAACTTTACACCTTCTTTTAGGTAACTGTTAAATTTACCTACTAGCACCAGTCCATCGTTTACCATAATACCAACCAGAGCAATAATACCCAGCCACGATAAAATATTAATAGAAAAGTTGTGTATATAATGCCCCCAAATAATGCCTATTAAACTAAAGGGCACCATTAAAATTAGTAGTAGTGGTTGGCTGTACGACCTAAACGTAAATGCAATTACCACATAAATTAACATAATAATTACCAAGCCTACCGAGTTTACCGAGTTTTTGGTTTTTTCAGCTTCTCTGTTTTGCCCCTCATAGCTTGCCGAAACCGTTGGGTATTTTGAAATAATATCCGGCATTATATGGGTTTTAATATTGTTCATTACGGCTACTTCACTATCATCCGGTGATTTTAAATCGGCTGTTACCTGAATTTCCCGTTTCCCGTTTAAATGGTTTATGGCCACTTCGCCTCGTTCAATTTCATATTTGGCTATTTCCGAAAAAGGCACTTTGGCTCCAGCAGGAGTAGCTATCCACATATCGTCCAGGTGTTTAATAGACGATCTGTTTTTTTTATGGTAGCGTACCCATACTTTAATTTCGTCTTGCCCGCGTTGGAAACGTTGTACCTGAAAACCAAAAAAACCTGAGCGCACCTGGTTCATAACCAATTGCAGGTTAAGCCCAAGCAGGTATGCATCATTTTTTAACTTAATTCGTATTTCTTTAATACCGGAAGGGTCGTTATCCGAAACATCTTTTAAAATGGGATTGCCAATCAAATACTCTTTAAGCTCTTTTTTGGCTGCCTTAAGCTCAGGAATATTATTACCCAGCAACGAAACAGCCACAGGGCTTCCGCCAAAGTTCATTCCCGAACCAAACGTAAGGCTTTCTACCCCATAAAAAGTTCCTGCTTTTTTGCGAATAGCATTGGTTATTTCATACGAAGCAAAATCACGCAATTCGCCAGGCAGCAGGTTTACAGTTAAACTTGCTTTGTTGGTGCCGGGTCCAATACGTTTTATAATGTTTTGAACCACCTGTTCACTCCCTGTCTGCTTTTTAGTATAATCGTTATTTACCAACCAGGCTGCTTCCTCTATTTGCGATATTATAGAATCGGTAATTTTCTCGTTGGTGCCCTGAGGCATTGTTAAGCTAATAGAAACTCGATCGCTTGCCATTCTTGGAAAGAAAGAGGTTTTAACTATTCCACTCATAATGGCCCCCACAGAAAATATTAACAGAGCAATTGGTATGGCGAAGCCTAAAAATTTATTTTTTAAGAAAAATGCCAGGTAAGGAGCATACATTCTGTCTCTTAAAAACATTAAAAACTGATCTGCTTTTTGATTTATCATGGAGAAAACCCTAAATAAGCCTGTGGGCTCTTTCTTTTTACGAATTAACGCTTTTGAATGCGCAATATGAGCAGGTAAAATAATGAGTGCTTCTATTAATGAAACCCCTAAAGTTAAGATAACAACGGTTGATACTTCTTTAAAAAAATCGCCCATTCTGCCATCTAAAAAATAGAAAGTTGAAAAAGCCAACATCGTGGTTAGAATGGCCGAAACTATGGGTGGTATTACCTCAATAGTACCATCAATAGCTGCCCTAATAGGCGATTTGCCCTTTTCGTAGTGCTGGTATATGTTTTCGCCAATTACAATGCCATCATCTACCAAAATTCCAATAACTATTATCATACCAAAAAGCGATAATACATTAATGGTTACCCCTAATTGTGCGGCAAAAATAAACATTCCGAAAAAGGCAATGGGTAAACCTGCTGCTACCCAAAACGCAATACGAACATTTAAAAACAGTGCCAACAGCAGCAGCACCAACAGCATACCAATAATGGCATTTTCGGTAAGTAGTTTTGTTCTTTGTATTAAGGTAATTGAGCGGTCGCTTGCAACATTTAGCTCCACATTATCGTGCTGTTGGTTAAAGGTTTTAATATATGCCTTAATATCAGTAGCCGATACTATCAGGTCTTCGTTATTGGTATTATTTACTTGAATGTTGATGGCAACGTCTCCATCAAAGAATATTCTGTCAGGGTTTTCATTCCAAATATCTTTAACATCGGCCACATCCTTTAAATAAATAATATTCCCGGTTTGATCTGCCTTAACAATAATATAGCTTAACTCATCGCCATAGTACTGCCTGTTTTTGGCTCTAATCAGGTAATCTTCGGTTTCGGTTTTTATATTTCCTCCTGTAATTAGCAAATTCGACTGACTAACAGCATTGGCTACATCTGCAAATGATAAATTATACGCCCTTAGGTCTATTTCGCGTACCGCAATCTCAATTTCTTCTTCAGGAAACCCCGTAACAAATACTTGCGAAATGCCGCGCATGCCGCGCAGATCGTTTTCTACATCTCTGGCATATTGCTTTAATGTAGTTAAGGGAACGTTTTTGCCGCTCAATGTAAAACTTATGGTAGGAGTTGTATTTTCTACTTTAGCAATTACCGGAGGATCCATACCCGAAGGAAAAGAAGGTACTCTATCAACAGCATTTTTTACATCGGCTAACACCACATCTATGTCTTTATTCATTTCAATTTCCACATTTATAGTGGCGGTGTTTTCGCGCGATACCGATGTAACCCTTTCAATACCAACTACTCCTTTTAAGTTATCTTCTATTTTTAGCACAATCCCTTCTTCCATTTCTTCAGGAGATGCACCTGGGTAAAACAAGGTAATGGTTATATTTTTTGAATCGGTTAAAGGAAAAAACGATGACTTCATGTTTTTGGAACCTAAGACTCCAAAAACTATAAAAGCAAGTATTATAATGTTTACAGCAACAGGAAATTTAATAAAGTAGGCTATTACTTTTTTCATAATGAATAGGTTAACTTATTTACGTGTTGATGTACTGTTATAAACCTTAACAGCCATACCAAAATAGGCTCCTGGTACGGGTTTAGATAAAATGGCAGTGCCATCTTTCAGACCCTTTACCACAACCGTTTTGTCTTTAAAATATACAGGAGTTACATTTACCAAAGCAAGTACCGAATCTTCCAACACAAATACTTTTTCGTTGTTTATCAACAGTTGTCGTGCAATTTCATAGGCATTTTCTTCTTGCTTAGCCACCAGATGGGCTTCAAGGTACATTCCTTCTTTTAAGCCCTTGCCAGATACCTGAATAAAGGTTTTAACAGTTTGCGAAGCTTGGTCAACCCGGCCGTTAACCCTTATTATTTTACCCTCCCAATGCTGAGAGTTATCAAGGTTTTTTAATTTAACAGGGCTGCCTTTTTTAAGCAAGTCGCTATAGCTTGCATTAATGGCTACCTCCATTTCGTATATGTTGGGGTTTATAAATTCGCCCAATTTTTGCCCCTGCCGCACCAGCGACCCCGGGTTTACCAAGGCATCGGTTAAAATGCCATTATAGGGAGCTCGAATCGTGTATTTACGTAACCTTATTTCTAAATTTTTTACGTTGTAATAAGTAGTGTATATGTTTCTGCTTGAGATAAAGAATTTTTCTTTTTCAGAATTTGTTTGAGGTATGGAGGGTATGGGTTTGCTGAAATCAAATCCTGTTAAATAATTACGCCACTTTTCATATTCCTCAGGAAAATCTAACCGCACATCGGGCATAATAGAGGTGATGGTATTGTACAAGTTACTTTTTTGCGCCTGCAATGTGGCGTATTCTTCCTCGTTATTAATCTTTAAGATTACCTCGCCCTTTTTATAGGCAACACCGGCTTTAAACTCTTTGGATGTTGTATGTAAAACACCTTGCACTTCGCTAAAAATCTCAATCCTGTTTTTAGCAACTAAATTGCCATTAACCTTAATTGTAATAGGGATATTCTTGTTTTTAACAATATCAACAAATACTGTTTTAACAATTTTTTTCGCCTTTCGCTCAGGTTTTTGGTTGGCAGCAACCATTGCTTTAACAATAAAAATCGCAATAATTATCAGGCCTATTCCCAATGCGATGCTTATAACTTTTCTCATTATTTTATTTTTTTGACGAAGACGTATCTTCTGCTAATTTTATATTACTTACAATTTTTTTTAATACCTCAATGGCAATTTTTAGATCCTTTTCAGGAATATTGTTTTGAATGGTTTTATTCACATCGCCAACAACTGGAAAGGCTTGAAACAATGTTCTCTTTCCATTTTCCGTTAATTTCACCAGCTTAACTCTCTTATCTTTTTCATCAGCAAATCGCTCTACCAGGTTTTTCTTTTCCATGGTATCTATGAGTCGTGCCAGTGAAGCCT
>CAZZML010000205.1:0-4229 GCA_964654735.1 uncultured Roseivirgaceae bacterium
ATTAACAAATAACTCACTAACCAATAACTAGTTTTTACCCTTCCTGCGCTTGAATGGCTGTTATTATTACGGTATTAACAATATCCTCAACCAAACAGCCACGGCTAAGGTCGTTTACCGGTTTATTAAGGCCTTGCAGTACTGGGCCAATAGCTATGGCACCCGTTTCTCTTTGAACCGCTTTATAGGTATTATTCCCTGTGTTTAAATCAGGAAACACAAGCACCGTTGCCTGGCCTGCCACTTCCGAATCAGGTAGTTTTTTTAACCCAACCGCCTTATTTACAGCCGCATCATACTGTATAGGGCCTTCCACCTTAAACTGAGGAGCCTTTTCTTTAAATAATTTAGTTGCATTACGCACTTTCTCCACTTCCTCTCCTTTTCCTGAATCTCCAGAAGAATACGAGAGCAGGGCTACCTTAGGCTCAATCCCAAATCGTTCTGTGGTTTCTGCTGATGAGATAGCAATCTCAGCCAACTCTTCGGCCGTTGGGTTGGGGTTTACCGCACAGTCTCCATAGGCCACTACCCTATCGTCTAATAACATAAAAAATACCGATGACACCACCTTGTAACCGGGTTTGGTTTTAATAAACTGCAATGCGGGGCGTATGGTGTGTTGTGTGGTATGAGCCGCCCCCGAAACCATTCCATCGGCTTCTCCTTTGTGCACCATCATGGTGCCAAAGTATGATACATCGTGCATTAAATCAGTGGCCATTTCTAAAGAAACGCCTTTTTCTTTCCTTAATTTATAAAGCTCTTCAGCATAACCTTTGCTTTTCTCTGTATCATCAGGGTCAATAATCGGTGTTTTGTCAAAATCGATTATTAATCCAAGTGTTTTCGCACGGTTTTTAATTTCCTCTGCATTCCCAAGTACAATCATATCAACCACATCCTTCTTCTGAAGGATTTCAATGGCTTGTAATACCCGGTCGTCATTACCCTCTGGCAACACAATTCGTTTACGGTTACTGGCTGCGAGTTTTTGTAACTGATAGATAAACATTTTAGGAGTCATTCCAGCCGCTTGTGTACTAACCACACGTTCCTCAAATGCTTTTAAATCAACATGTTGATCGAATAATTCTAACGCAATATTAATTTTTCGATCGCTCGAATTAGTAATGGAAGAACTGACATTTCCTGCATTTACAGAGGTCTGGAAGGTAAAATCCTTTACCGACAGTACGGGAAACATATTGGGTAAGCCTTCTAGCAATTTGAATACTTCTTTGGGTGGATCAAACCCTCCTGTAAGCACCATACCCGAAATGCTCGGAAAATTTTGCGACCTATTGGCTTGTAGTGCCCCCATTAAAATGTCAATCCTGTCACCTGGCGTGATTGCTACACTCCCATCTTTCATCATTTTGAGGTAGTTATTCAGTTGCATGGCTACCGACTGAAATGAGGTAGCCAAATTATCTAGCTGGTCTTCACCAAAGAGTACGTGTGCACCTAATTGCTCAGCTACTTCTCTAAGAGTGGGGCTACTCAAAATAGAGTCAGCAGGTATTACCGAATGAAAACCAGAAATAGCAGGAAGCTGACTTTTCATTTCTTTGAGGAGTTGTTTTTTACGCCCCTCCAACACTCGATTAATAATTACCCCTATAATTTTCGTGTCTTGGTGATGAAAAGTTTCAATGGCCATGGTTAATGGACTCAAAATCTCATCCAAAGCCCTACCCAACCCTTGCCCAATAATCAACACAGGCAATCCTAAATTTTTGGCCACTAATGCATTTATATCAAACTCAAAATAAGATCCCTCCCCTATATAATCAGACCCTTCAACTATTACAAAATCATTTTTCTCCTCAAGTGCTTTAAACTTAAGCAGTATTGTTTCTACAAATTCATCAAGATGCCCCTTCCCAATTAATTTCTGAGCCTCCTTTCTGTAAAATGCAAACGATTCTTCGTACGATTGTGTAAGGTTATACCTCGAACATATTAGCTCAATATTTTTATCTTGCTTACCATCTATTTTATCTCTTATAATAGGCTTAAAAAACGCCACTTTAGGAGTTTTGCGCAAAATGGTTTCATACACCCCCAATGTGATCAAGGATTTACCTGAATAGGGCTCAGCAGACGAGATAAAAATAGACTTTATCATTGGTAATAATGTTTGGTGCAAAAGTAGGGTAAGAAGTTTGAAGTAAGCAGTGTTAATGGCTAAATTGACCTACTGAATTTTGCCTTATTTTTCCATGCCTACTAAATGTATATTCAAGTTTTCTCACAATACTATTATGATTCATAAATCGTTGATTTCAATCCATTATGTCGTAATAATCCGGTATATTGCAATACAAGAATGTAAATACTGAAACACTTGGTTGGTGAAAACTAATTAAAGAATTAGCTTGAAAAAAACAGTAATCATATTAGTGTTAATACTTGTGTCTGTTAGTAGTTATGCCCAAAGTCAAACGCCTACATTATTGGGCACACATGGGTCTAATTCTCCTCAAATACTTCAAAACCTAGGTGTGCAAATTGCCCGATATGGTTTTACCGATTATGAAATAAAGAAAGGGATACTTAACGGAAGTACCGAAGCAATTAATAAGGCTCGCACCTTAGATGCTCTTAATATAAAACAAGTTGTGCATCTAACCTGGCCAGATACTACCTCTGCTAATGAGTATCAGAGAATTCCTGTTGGGGCAGACAGCCTTGAAGTATTTCAATACTTAGATACATTTTTAAGTTTGCTGGGAGAATATATTGAGTATATACAGATTTCTCAAGAACCGTTTGGTGCATCTTCCTATAATCCGAATGAGCAAATAACAAATGTAATAAAGTGGTGGAAAGCAGTAGCCATATTTATAAGAAAAAAACAAGCGTTGAACCCAAATGATTTAGGGCATATTAAATTAATTACCGGAGGAATTACAGGAGTTCCTGGAGCTCTTAAAAATCCTGATTCTCCAATAATTCCTCTTATTGACTCTGTTATTGTGTTTGGCGAAAATTACTGCGATATAATTGATATTCATTTACATGTTGTTGATATTACGATGGGAGAAGATATTATTAACTACATCAAATCCAAGACCAATCACCCTCTATCTTGTACCGAATGGAGCCAGGCAAAAGCAGTTACTTCAGATGGAACAAATTGGATAAATACTGTTAATACAGCTTTTCATCCTCCCCATCAATTTGCTGAATGGACTAATAAAAGAATAATTGATTCCGCCTATTCAAGCCCTGTTGACAGTGCTCAATGGAACATGCTTATTGCCACTTCGCCTTATACCAAAAATTTTATTTATGATTTTTATGCCGTTATGGAAAATAATTGCTTTGAAATGGCTTGTTATGCTGGTATTTTTCAATACGAGTCTCCGGTATTTGATTGGAATCAATTAATTGCTTCTAAAACTGTGGTGCAATATCGTTACCACAACAACCCTTTTTATACTGATTTTACCGATTTATCCAGTACACTCCAAGGTGGTTTTTACAATACCAACTGCTCGGTAACAAGTATTAATGATAGAAATATTAATCCAAAGCAAAGTTATTCGGTTTACCCAAACCCGTTTAATAGTTTTACAACTATTAAATTTGATAACCCAACTAACAAAATATACACTTTGAAACTTTTTAATATTTTGGGAGAAAATGTAAGGGTAATATCGAATATATCTACAGGAAAAGTAATAATAAGACGAGAAAACCTAAAAAGTGGCGTGTATCTCTTTCAATTACATTCAGGCAGCCGTATTTATGCTATAGGTAAATTATTAATTGAGTAGAGCATAATACTGTTTGGTTGTATGCAGTTATTGCTAAAATATTTTTACCGCATTATACATAATTTCTAACAAATTCGTAGTAAGCCCTTACTCCAAATTTCGAATGTCTTTTTACCGATTTACGTACTTTTTCAAGTGCGTTGGTATATTCTTTAAGGGTGAGGTTATTTACTCTACTTATTCTTTCAAGCCCAATTTTTACGCACCAATTTATAATACCTTGGGCTTGCTCCATAGTTGTAACTTGTTCGGTTTTAGCGTAGCCAAACTCTTTTTTAATGGCAATTTTTGCATTCTCTAATGCAAACACACACTGTGTATCTGTTAGTTCCGGATGTAACTCGTATTGCTCACATAGCCCAACTTCAATGTTTTGGCAAACATCTAAATGTTTATCTTCGTTTAAATTCATTTTTGAATTTTATTAATGGAAGCCTCTATTAA
>CAZZML010000205.1:4329-5961 GCA_964654735.1 uncultured Roseivirgaceae bacterium
TAAAAAATATAACAAACAATATAAAATCAGTTAATAAAAATATACGTGCCTGCTGCCTATATTTGCTACTTAAAACAAAAGAACCTATGAGAAATTTACTCATTTTTATAGCACTTATTGCTCTATTTGCAAGCTGCGTAGTTCCTAAAAAGCAGTTCGATGAACTTTTAGCCGAAAAAGTTAAAATGGAAGCCGATATGTTGGATATGCAAACAGATATTGATAAGCTAACCAGTAAAAAAGATAGTTTAGAAGTTGCCTTAGAAACAACTTCTATACATAAAGAAGCCATTGAAAAGGAGCTGGCTAAAACCACCACAGACTTATCTGATTTACAAGCGGAGCACGACAAGTTGCAAACCTATTATAATAATGCGCTTAATAATAGTAGTAAAATGACCCGTGATATGAAAGAGCAGCACGAGCGGTTGCTGGCTATGCAAGAAACACTGGATGAGGCCACTTATAATAATAAGCAATTAGAAGACAGCTTGAATTTAAGAGAAGCTAAAGTAGCGGAGTTAGAACGTATTGTAAACGAATCTCAACATGCAATTAAGGAGCTTAAAGGCAACCTTAGTGCCGCACTGCTCGATTTTGGCAAAAGTGATTTAACCATTGAGCAGCGAAACGGCAAAATTTATGTTTCACTGTCAGAACAATTACTATTTAAATCCAGCAGTATTCAGGTTGACCCCAAAGGAGTTAAAGCCCTACAGCAATTGGCAGGTGTATTAGAAACCACACCGGATATTCATATTTTAATTGAAGGCCATACGGATAATGTGCCTATCTCCGGAAAATCCAAGTATATGCAAGATAATTGGGATTTAAGTGTTTTAAGAGCTACCTCTATTGTTAAAATTTTGGTAAAAGCAGGTGTAAACCCAATAGCCCTTACTCCAGCGGGTAGAGGAGAAAACTTACCTGTAGCCAGCAATGATACTCCTGAGCATAAGGCTCTTAATAGAAGAATCGAAATTATTATTACCCCTGATTTGGACAAGCTATTTGCTATCCTAGAACAAACACAGTGAGAAATTATAAGACTGGAACTGCAAATTGATTTTTGATTATTGTATTTTGGCATTTCTTTAATATATGAAAGGTTTATCAATTGGCATTGGTGGAGTAAGCAGGGCTGGAAAAACAAGCCTTTCCAACTACATTAAATCACTTTACCCGAACAAAAGTATTTTTGTAATAGAAATGGATAAGTTTGTGAAAGACGAATCTGACATTCCTAAAGTAAAGAATCATACCGATTGGGAACATCCTATCTCAGTTGATTTTGAAAAAATTAAACACACATTAGAAGAAGCCGTTTGCCAACACGACATTGTAATTACCGAAGGCATCTTAATTTTTTATTCTGAAGAGTTAAACCAATTATTTGATAAACGAGTATTTATAAATGTACCCAAAACGGTGTTCTACAAGCGCAGAAAAGAAGAAACCAGATGGGGAGCAGAACCTGATTGGTATTTAGATTACGTTTGGGAAAGCTATCTAAAGTACGGAAAATTAAAAGATACCGATAATAACACCCTCTACATTCACGGCACCGAAGATTGGTCACCAATGTTGCTTGATGAACATTTATTTAAGATGGAATTAGTGCCAAGTGCATAA
>CAZZML010000206.1:0-5885 GCA_964654735.1 uncultured Roseivirgaceae bacterium
GAGTTAAAACCTATTACATGTAGTTAGCTGAGTAGTAACTAAAAGGTTAAATTAGTTGATAACTACTTCGTAATGAATACTTTTTAGCTCTGCGTATTTGGTAGGGCTGCCTTTTCTAATAATTAGTTTGCCGCAATTATTATTAATATTATACTCTATAATATGGTATAAAAAAGTATGCAGGTTGTCTCCTAAATATTCAATTTCTTCACGGCTCATTTCGAATTTGGTATTTGAGCCACCAGTAGTTGCTTTGTATAAAATGGTTTTTGGTTTTCCATCCGTTTCAAACGATTTTATCAGGTGAAGGCCTCCCTCTTTTACCATTTGTACAGTTGCTGCCAAGGGTTCTTTATCAGCATGTGTTAATAAGAATTGCTCATAGCTAATAATAAGATTAACAACGTCTTTGTCTATAATTTTATCCAGCGAAGGGCTTTTTTCTGAAAAGTACTTGGAGGTAACTTTCAATAACAAATTGTCAAATTCATTCGTATCGGCAATGTTATTCCATATTAAGTTAATGGCCTGTTCATATTTTGTTTTGTTCAGGTCAATAAACCTATTGGTAATAAATGTAAGCGTTTCCAGGTCTGGAGATTGAATTTTTTCAAGATCATATACTATTTTCAGTTCATCATTTTGCGTAAAATAGTCGAAATCTCTAATTTCAAAATTACTTAACTTATGAGTTCCTGATCTAAGCCCATCTAGCTTTATGGTCAATTTTTTATTCTGTACATCTACACCTACACTAAAAAATATTTTTTGATCTTTAAACTCCTCTTTATAAATTTTTGCCCAAGTAAACGATTTAAATCTACCTGCAACCTGCCAATATCTTTCGGGCTCAATTACATAACCCAAGGGTAAAGTAAGAGAATCAACCCAGGCATTGGTTTTATCTACAATTTCTTCGGCATAGGTGTTGCCTAAATCTTTTAAAAAAGCATCAGACGCCTTGTAGTGAGTGCCAGCATAATTGCTTAATTTTTCAATAACATCTGTGTTAAAAAAAGCAGATGTATCCTTAGGAGGTGTAGGCTTTATATAATAAGTAATAGCATTATTGTTGTCTTCTGGCCACTCAAGATTGTACTCACTGTAAAAGCCTTTAAGACGCAAGTTTAACTCTTCATTGGTTTCCGGTTCACCAAACACCTCGTATAAATCGAACAATGTCTGGTAACGATCGTAATTTTTATACAATAGCGAAATAGGAACGAATTCCTGCTTACCTATAATGGTTGCCGTAATAAAACTTGAGGGCGACTTAAACGATAATTTATAACTTTCAGAATCAATATCTCTGAGTTGAATAGATTCTTTTACTTTTTTAAGAAGTTCGCTTGCAGTACTTGGCATATTCGATGGTCTGTATCATTAAAGCTGCAAGATACAAATTACAGGCTAAACTGATAAATAAATTATCTTACTTTTTCTTTTGAAAAGCACTTGGGAGTGCACTTTCAGGAAGAATTTTCATTAATAAGGGGAGTGTTAAGAAACTGCCGGGCAGCGCAATTATCACAAATGTTGGCAGAATCTTCAGAATATCAATGAGTTGGTTTCTAACAATAATCTGTTCCTCTTCGGTTAAATCCTGCTTTGTTGATTTTGCCAGCAATGTCATTAGCTCTTTACTTTCTTTGATTTCAGTTGAAATCATCTTCTTGTTTTCGTTAACAACCTTTGTTATGCGTTTTATAAACTGATTGCTGATAACACTAAAATTATTCTTTTCTTGAAGAAAAGGTACATTACCCCAATTGGTAACCACAAAACTTTCGATAGCAGCCATGCTTCGTTCAATTTCTCCTTCCGAAAAATCGAGTTTAAGGCCTAATTTATTAATAAAAGTTTGTTCTTCTTCGGTAACAATTTTATCAGCCCAAACAAACAAAATGGCGAGTTCTAAAATATACTTACGCAAAATCCACATACTCATATCCCCAAGGTCAATACCTTCTATGAAAATACCCGTGGTTAATAAATCTTGAAGGTGCTCTTTTCTTGTTTCAGTTAAATGAACTGATTCTAATAAATCATCAAATAGCTCCTTTTCTTCAGGGTCTAATTTTCCATCGGCATAGGAAGCAGCAATCATTACTTCTAGTAATTTTTGGTGTGTTAAATCTCGCTGTTCAATAAGTGTTCCTCGTTCATTTTCTGGTTGTTTCAACCATTCGCCAAAAAAAAGTACATCTAAAAATAATAGGCTGTTATTAAAAAAACCTCCCCAAAACGAAGGCCGTGCTGTTGTGCTTAGCCTATCGTTTATGATGTTTTCAACAATTTCTTCGTTCGATAACTTTTTTCCCCAAAACGACTTTGATTGTATTTGATTGTCAGGGTAGGCTTCTTCGTAAAACTCAACAATTACTTTCGACATAAATTGCACATACTCATTAGGGTCGGTTGGTACAACCGAGTTAGAAGGGAAAATGGCGGTTTTAACAAAACCATCGAGTAGCACAATTTTCAATTTTTCCGAGTTTTCAAGGCTTAGAAACTCCTCTTTTACATATTCTTTGGGTAAAATAGGATGACCATACATAAGACCAGACGGTTGAAGCGATTTATAAATAAATTCACCTTTATTCTCAACGTTCTTCTTTACAGTAGGTTGCTTGTTTTTTAGCAATTCGATAAACCAACCTTTTTCTGATAAATCCATTTTTAACTATTGTGCCTTTTACTATGGTAACTTTGTTTACGGCTAATATTTATACTAATTTCACTAATATAACGGTAATAACAAATATTATGAGCATTAGGTACCTAATTGGGGCGTTGGTTCTACTTTCGTTTACAACTATATATAGTATTAATGAGAAAGAAGTTAAACGAATTATAACCACACTTTCTTCTGATGAAATGGAAGGCAGGTCTTTGGGCTCTGAAGGAATTAAAAAGGCCGCTAATTTTATTTCCACTGAGTTTGAATCCATTGGATTAGCCACATTAGAAAACGAGAGTTCCTATTTTCAAAATTTTTATGTAGAATCAAAATCTATTGATATACAAGAGGTTATGATTAATGGAGAAACATTACCTCGGAGCAATTATTTTTTCAAATTGTCCTCAAACAGTATTTCTTGGAAAGGGGAAGGTAACCCAGAAGTTGTTTTCATACATAGTTCTGATAATTTTCAGCAAAAAGCAGGAAACGCTCTTAAAAGTAGCACGGATGTATTGGTTATAGTTGCCAAAAGTCATCAAAACATGTTCGGCAGATACCAACCCTATTTCGCAAGGCCTTCGATGGGTTTTGGAGGAAAAATAGAAGAAGGTGCCAACATTGGGTTTGTATTAATGGATACGGATAAAGTTGAAAGCTTAAGAATTGAGGCTAAAACCAGTATTGAAAAAAAGCAGTTGACCAATGTAGCCGGAGTAATTGAAGGTAAGAGAAAAAATGAAATTGTATTGTACTCTGCCCATTACGATCACTTAGGTGTAAAGGCTAATGCTGTTGGAGACTCTATTTATAACGGAGCCAATGACGATGCTTCGGGCGTAACCGCTGTGATAGAACTGGCTCGTTATTTTAAAAGCAAAGGAAAACCGGAGCGAACGTTGGTTTTTGCTGCATTTACGGCAGAAGAGGTTGGAGGTTATGGCTCTAAATACTTTTCTAAGCAAATGAACCCAGATGAAATCGTTGCTATGTTTAATATTGAAATGATTGGTAAAGAATCGAAAGAAGGCCCTAATTCAGCCTGGATGACTGGCTGGGATAAGTCTAATCTGGGGGAGATTTTACAAGAGAATTTAGGTAAGGTCGATTTTAAATTCTTTGAAGACCCGTACCCTAAGCAAAACTTATTTTATAGATCTGATAATGCAACATTGGCTCGACTGGGAGTGCCCGCTCACTCTATAAGTACTACACAAATAGATATTGATAAAGATTATCACCAGTTAAGTGATGAGGTTGAAACCTTGGATATTACCAACATTACCAATACTATTAAAGCCATTGCTGTTGGCTCGCAAGGCATTGTAGATGGCACACAAACCCCAACCAGGGTTGACCCAAGTGAAGTACGAGATTAATTTGACCTATGCGTAAATCGAAGAAAAAATTTGTAATAATTGTTATTATTTTCTTGCTGCTTATGGCCTGGTTTGTGTATGATGTAAGCACGAGAACCACGGCTCCGTGGAATAAAGATAAAGTGGAGGAATTAAATAAATAAAAAGGCTCCTTGGATTATTTGAGGGACTATGTATAAGATTCTGAAATAAGTTCAGAATAAAACCCTAACCTATCGGTTCGCTAAACAACCCAAAGAGCTCTACGTCAATTTTGCTTACGATCTCAGAAAAATCATCCACATTGGCTACAAAATCCATATTGTTTACATCTATTACAAGCAGTTTTCCTAAATCGTAATTACCCAACCAATCTTCGTAATGGGTATTTAAATTTTTAAGGTACTCCAGTTGAATGGAATCTTCGTAATCACGGCCCCGTTTTTGAATTTGTTGAACAAGCTTAGGCATATCAGCACGTAGGTAAATTAATAAATCCGGTGGCTCCACAAAGCCAATCATAGAGTTAAATATGTTTAAATAACTCTCATAATCTCTGTCATTAATATTACCAGAAGTATGCAGATTTTTTGCAAAAATATAAGCATCCTCATATATGGTTCTATCCTGAATAACTGTTTTTTTTGCAGATTTAATGGTGTTTACTTGATTAAACCTACTATTTAGAAAATAGATTTGTAAATGAAAAGCCCATCGACTCATATCTTCATAAAAATCGGCTAAATAGGGGTTGTTATCAACCGATTCAAACTCAGTTTGCCAACCATAATGTTTGCCCAACATTTCACATAAGGTGGTCTTTCCCGAACCTATATTACCTGCTACTGCTATATGCATATTCTTATAAAAATTTCTCAAAATTAGTAAAGTGAATTGAATGCAAGAGGCTGTATTGTAATTATTCCGCTAGTTTTGTAAAAAAAATTTTTAATCATTTTAAAACCTTCGTCAAATGGCAGATTTTGGAAAAATAAATACCCTAACTGTTAATAGGTTTGCACCTCCAGGAGCCTACCTTCAGTTTAATGAAGAAGAGGTGTTGATGCCAAATAAATACATGGCAGAAGGTCTGGCCGAAGGAGATGAAGTGGAGGTGTTTGTGTATAAGGATTCCGAAGATCGTTTGGTAGCCACTACTTTAAAACCGTTGGCGCAGGTGGGTGAGTTTGCTGCTATGGAGGTGGTGGATACTGCACCTTTTGGAGCATTTTTAGAATGGGGGTTAGAAAAACACCTATTAGTTCCCAAGAGAGAAATGCAAGAAGAAATGCGAGTTGGGCAGAGGTATGTAGTAAAAGTAGTACTCGATCATCTTACCGAAAGAATAGTAGGGGTAGCCAAACTCAGTGCGTTTATTTTTGATAATGCTGAATACGAAAGAGGGGCAGAGGTAGAAGGCTTAGTGGTGAGCCAAACTGATTTGGGATATAAAATATTGGTTGACTCTAAGTATTGGGGGTTGCTTTATGGAAATGAAGTATTTAAAAACATAGAACAAGGAGATGCTATTAAATGCTTTGTGCGTAAAGTGCGAGAAGATGGAAAGCTTGATTTGTCTGTGAGAAACCCAGGAGAAGAAACCCAGCAAAGTGATGCCGATCAAATTCTAGAGCTTCTAAAAATGAATAGTGGTAAAATGAATGTATCGGATAAATCTGACCCGGAACTTATAAAAGAAACTTTTGGCCTAAGCAAAAAGGCCTTTAAAAAGGCTTTGGGTACCTTGTACAAGCAAAAGTTGATATTGATTGAGGCTCAATCAATAAAAATTATCGGCTAAGTTCTAAACAATACAGCTAAAATGCTTATATATTCCACTAAAACCG
>CAZZML010000207.1:0-5856 GCA_964654735.1 uncultured Roseivirgaceae bacterium
TTCAACCTTAAGCTTCGCTCAAGAAAACACCACATTTATCTTAATTCGCCATGCCGAAAAAGTAATTGATGGTTCCAAAAACCCTGCATTAACTCAGCAAGGAGAAACTCGGGCACAACACCTTTTGGAGATGTTTACAAAAGCAGATGTAACCGCAATTTATTCTACCAATTATAAGCGCACCAGAATGACGGTTGCGCCTTTAGCTAAACACAAAGAACTGGAAATACAAACATACCAGTGGAAGAACCCTAAAGAATGGCTTAGTACAATATTGGAGAATAATGCTGGTGGAACAGTGGTAATTAGCGGGCACTCAAACACGACCCCCGTTTTAGCAAACCTTTTAATTGGCAAGGCAACTTTTACCACATTTGCAGAAGACGATTATGGTAATTTACTTATCATAACTACTTCTAAAGTTGGTGCAGGAAAGATATTACAAGTGAGATATTAACAAACCCTCAAATTAATTTATATGCTTAAACTAAACGCGTTTATATTCCTGTTAGGAGTACTATGTTTTTCGTGCAATAAAAATACGGTAGATATAGAAAAACAAAGTTTTGCAACTTCGTTTGAAAGTATAGATGACTTTGCTGGGTATTATATTACCCCTCAACCTCACAAAAACACAACCTTCCAAGAACTCTCAGATTCTATTGTGCATAGTGGCACTTTCGCCCACAGAGCTTGGATTGATGGTGCAAATGACCCTTCGACAGCTAGCGTAAATAACAACCACCGAGGATACCCAACGGTGCAGCTTTACAAAAATGATAAAGGGTCTTTTCAATCACCTGTGTATATAACCTTATGGGTTTGGGTGGATATGGAATTAAAAGCAAGTACAACAGGAGGAGATGATGACTGGTTTAGTTTTGCTACCTTTTCGGATGACGATTCAGACCTTTGGGACAGAACTGTTTTGGTTAATTTGAGCCACGATGGATTTGTGCATTTACAACACACATTAAGCGCAGGTGTTAGTGAATATTATTTTCAAACGTCCACCCTTAAATTTCCTCAGAAAGAGTGGGTTGAGCTAAAAATCTACCTCGACTTTTCTGACGGAAAATATGCCAAAGTTTGGCAAAATGGCGAATTAGTTTCACACGCCAGAATCGACAATGTAGAAAACAAGATTGCACAGGCTCACTTTGGACTGTATTGCCCTCCACAAATGGTGTCGGGTACTGTGTTTAATGATGATTTAGTAATTGAAATGGTGGAAAAGGAATAAAGACCTATTCGCTCTTATATACCACTCCTGCCTTCATCACAAACACAACGCTTTCGGTAGCATGAATATCGTCCAACGGGTTTTTGTCCGTAGCCACAAGATCGGCAATTTTACCAACTTCAACAGAGCCTAATTTATCATCAACCCGTAATAGTGTGGCAGCACCCATAGTAGCGGATTTAATCGCTTCCATAGGCTTCATGCCCACCTCCACCATATACCCAAACTCTTTAGCGTTTTCGCCATGCGGAAAAACACCAGCATCAGTTCCAAATGCAATTTTAACACCAGCCTTATAGGTTTTGGCAAAGGTATCCTGAATTTTTGGGCCAATTTCTCTTGCTTTAGGTCGAATAATTTCAGGATAAAACCCTTTTACTTCGGCTTTCGCTGCCACATATTTACCTGCGGTTATGGTAGGCACATAATAAGTACCATGCTTCTTCATCAATTCACGTACTTCGTCTGTCATTAGTGTTCCATGTTCAATCGAATTAATGCCAGCCTCAACCGCTCGTTTCATACCTTCTGCCCCATGTGCATGAGCCGCTGTAACAAACCCATAATCGTTTGCGGCTTCCACAATTCCTCGTAGTTCATCATTTGTAAACTGTGGGCCTTGTCCATCTTTGGCAACACTAAGCACTCCTCCTGTGGCTGTTATTTTAATTACATCTGCCCCATTTTTATACCGTTGGCGCACGGCCTTTTTAGCTTCATCATAACTATTTACCACTCCTGCTTCTGGCCCTGGGTCGCCCATTAATAAATGCTTCATTCCATTGGTAGGGTCGGCATGGCCACCTGTGGTAGCAATACTTTTACCTGCGGAGTAAATTCGTGGGCCTATCACAATCCCTTTGTTCACCGCATTTCGTAAGGCAGTATTAACACCCGAACCGCCCAAATCACGTACGGTAGTAAAGCCAGCCATTAAGGTACGTTTGGCATACACAGTTGACTGAAAAGCAACATCAGCTTCATTAGCTGTGAACCTCGCAATATATCTACTTGGATTATATTCCCCCTCAAGGTGAACATGCATATCAAACCAACCAGGCATCACGGTTTTACTCTTTAAGTCAATATAGGTGTCCTTTTTGTTCATTTTGGCATATCCCTTCTGAATTTCAATAATTTTATCGCCTTCAATTACGATAGTGACTTCATTCTGCACTTTATCTGATTTTCCATCAATTAAAGTTCCACAATACACAAAGGTTTTTACTTGTGCTTGTACTGAAAAAAAGATGGCTAGTAAAATTAGAGTTGATAATATTCGTTTCATTCTGTTTAGGGTTTAAGCCTTTAAAGATGATGAAAAATGGGTGAAACTACAACCTAAGCGTCACTCTGAGGGGCTTGCCCGAAGAGTCTCTTAAATTAATCATGGTTCCTTCTGCGAAAATCTGCGTTATCAGCGGGAAACTAAAGTGCCCTTTGCCAAATACTGCCCCGTTTCCTCGTTCTCAAAAACCAACGCTAGCAAAAAACCAGCCTCTTCTGCTTTTTTCTTGGCTGTCTCAAAATCAACATAAAGCCATTTAAACCACTCGCCCTTTTTGCCTCCATACTCGTATTGGTAATCCATTTCACCGTGGTATTTGTCGCTGGGTAGCTCCCCCTCATACAAATAACTTATGTCGCTTGAATCAAACAATATTTGCCCATCTGGCTTTAGCAACGATTTGAGTTTTGCAAAAAAGCCCACTAAGTTTTTTAGCTCTCCCACCAAGCCAATTGTGTTCATCATTAGCAGTACGGTATCATAAGGTTCTGGTGTAGAATAATCATACACATTACCAGTAATAATAGCTTTCACACCTTGTAAATACATTACTTTGGAAGCTAGCTCCGAAATTTCCAGTGCATCAACTTCAACCTTTTGCTTTTGAAGTTCAAGTGTAAGAGCTCCTGCACCTGCGCCTACGTCAAGAACTCTTCCATTACATAATTCCAATGCTTTTTGCTCTACATCAAAAAAATCTTTGTCGCTTCGAAAGTAAATATCAACAGGCATTTCATCAGGTTCACCATAGGTGTTATGTATAAATACCGAGCCTTTTTCCTTCTCTAAGGCATAATCGTACATGGCTTGTCCGAGGAGGTCTTTCATTAGACTTAAAAAAGAACTCTAAAGCTAAACCCCACAGTAATTGTGGCTGCACTTTCTCCGGTGAAACTCGTAATCGTTGAACCTGAGTTATCAATCACATCTCCCTCAACTTTTCCAGATATTAGGTTAAAATCAATGGATAAGTTAGAAAGATTAGAAAACAATAAAAGTAAAGAAGCTCCAAGATTAATACCCAATGTAGATTCATCAATAGTTAACTTTGAAACACCAAATGAACTAAAAGAAGAAACAGTTTCTTTGTAGGTTAACTTTCCTAGTGCAACGGTTCCTAAAAAACTAAGGTTGTTGTTAATTGGCTTTGATTGTAAAGATATATATGGGGCCCAAAAACTAATTTCCACTGTACTATTAACACCACCAGCAAGGTTTGGAAGCCGAGAATCTGTTTTATGGAAGTTATAAAAAAGACCTGTGCTTACTTTCTTTTTTATAAAGAGACCTAGTCTTCCTCTAAAATATATTCCATTTCTGTATTCTTTTTCATCTGATTTGGAAAAGGAAGGGTCAAGTTTACCGACTCTGTGGCTCCAGCCAAGCCCAGGTGCAAAATCCAGATAAATACTCTTTTCTTTCTTTTTTTCTTCAAGAGATTCGGATGCTTCGTAATAATTAAACTCGAAGCTTCTTACTGTTTTTTGACTTATGGCTCTGTTGCTTACAATCCCAGAACTCTCTTTGATTCTAAAGTAAATAGAGTCTCTCTTTACTTTAGTTATATAACATTGTATTGAGTCTCCAGCTTGTTTTATAATAATATCTTGCGAAAACAAAGTATTGGAAACAACAATAAAAAAAAGAAACAGTATTAGTCTAAACTTCATTTAGGAAAAAGTGTTTGTAAATCAAAAACTGGAAATAACTCATCAATATTTGCTTTATTTTTTTTGAGAAGCATAAAGATCAATAATAAACTTTATATCCCTCTGTGAAACCTTTGTGTAACTTTGTGATATAGCCACTTACATACACAAATAATTCAGCCCTAATTTATGAAAAAAAACATACTCTTCTATTGCTTGGTTGCAATATTATTAAGCTGTAACTCAAAGAATGAAGCCCGAAAAGAAAGCACTCCTTCGCTGGAGCTTTCTTTTGCAACGGGATTTACCATTCAAAAGAAGGAAAACTATACCGTGGTTACTGTAAATACCCCATACAAAAGTGCAGAATCGGGATTGCGTTATGTGCTATATCCTCGAAACGGAGCCAAACCAGTAGTTGAAGCTGATGCCTACATTCCAGTTCCTCTAAAATCTATTGTGTGTACTTCAACCACTCATACCCCACTGTTAGATTACTTAGATGAAACTAACAAGCTAGTTGGGTTTCCTACTACTGATTACATTAGTTCTAAACCAATGCGAGCTCGTATTGATGCGGGGAAGGTGGTAGAACTCGGAATTGATAATGCCCTCAACATTGAAAAGCTCATCGAACTTAACCCTGAGCTGGTAATGGCTTATACCATGACGAGTGATTTTGGGCAGTTTAATAAAATTCAGGAAGCAGGCATACCGGTGTTAATTAATGCAGAGTATTTAGAGGCTGATCCTTTGGGAAGAGCCGAGTGGATTAAGTTGGTCGGTCTCTTATTTGGTAAAGAAGAAAAGGCAGATTCTGTTTTTACAATGATTAGCAAAGAATATAAAAATACTTTGGCTAAGGTAAAAAATGTGGAATCTAAGCCAGCAGTAATGAGTGGTTCTATGTACAGCGATACATGGTATATGCCAGGTGGAAGAAACTATGGGGGCAAATTATTGACAGATGCAGGGTTAAACTACCTCTGGAAGGACGATACTACCACCAGTTTTTTAGCGTTGAGTTATGAAACAGTTCTTGAAAAAGCTAACCAATCAGATTATTGGATTGGTGCTAGCAATTTTAAAACATTAGCAGAAATGAAAGAAGCCAATGAGCGGTATAGCTTTTTTACTCCTTTTAAAACGGGTAATGTTTATTCGTATAATAAACGCATTGGCGCCAAAGGCGGTAGTGAGTTTTTAGAACTTGGTTATCTCAGACCAGATTTAATTTTAAAAGATTTGGTAAAAATTGGCCATCCTGAACTGTTACCTAATCACGAACTTTTCTTTTACTTTAAATTGCCAAAAAAATAAACAACGTTATTCCTGAGAAGGCAGGAATTCGCTTGTTAATTAAAGTAATACCACCAAGAAAGTCATTCCGGAGGAATCTTAGCCATGCCGCGAAATGACGCAATGTTTTAGGTTTATGCGAAATTAGAATAATGCGGGTTAACCAGCCTAAGGTTTAGCTCCATTGGAGCGACCTAAAACAAATATTTGTTGCTCTTATAAAAGAGCCATTCTATAAAAAGAACATCTCATCAAGGCTATGTAGGGTCTGCTGAAAAAGTCCCAAGTGCGTTAGATATGAGCAGGCAAAGCGAAGATGTATATTAATACTTCGAGCTGAAGCCTGCGAAATAGATGACGTGCTTGGGGCTAACGTA
>CAZZML010000208.1:0-5850 GCA_964654735.1 uncultured Roseivirgaceae bacterium
ACCTATTTCCCCAACAATAAATCGGTTATCATATTCATTGATGGTTTTCTTAATCGTTTTCATAGCTTCTTTCACTCCTTTTTGATTAATATCATAAAGGTGCTTCTGCTTTCCATTTTCATCAAATGGATTGTCAACCGTTATGCCTTCGGTAGTCAAAAAATTAATTACATCAAGTCTAAAACCATCAACGCCCATATCGAGCCAAAACCTTAAGACCTCTTTAATTTCTTCCACAACCTTGGGGTTTCCCCAATTAAGGTCGGCCATTTTAATATCAAATTGGTGGTAGTAATACTCATTTGTCAAGCTGTCCAATTCCCAAGCCGATCCACCAAAAAAAGATTCCCAATTATTGGGCTTATCTTTCCAAATATAATAATCCCGATATGGATTGTCCTTTGATTTTCTAGACTCTTGAAACCAATTCATTTCAGTGGAAGTATGATTTACTACTAAATCCATGATTAATTTTATATCTCTTTTATGGGCTTCTGATATAAATTCTTTAAAATCATCAAGGGTTCCATAAGATGGGTCAATCATATAATAATCAGACACATCATAACCATTATCTACTTTTGGAGATTTTTGAAATGGAGTCAACCAGATTCCCTTAACCCCAAGGTCTTGGATATAATCCAATTTTGAGCTAATACCTTTAAAGTCACTAAATCCATCTTCATTTCCATCTTTGAAACTCGGCATATAAATCTCATAAAAAACGGTTTCCTTCCACCATTGACTCCCTTCACCTCCTTCAGTATTAGAACTACATGAACTCGCCATAAATAATACAAATAATAAACACAAAAAGGCTCTCATAAACAGCTTAATAAATTATTTAATTGCATTCTACAATTCATAGCGATAATCAATCACAACATCATCTGCATACAATTTACCATCTCTAATTTCTATCTTCGCATTCACTGGAATAAAAACCAATAGTGCTGAATTCTCTTTCTCCAAGCTAAATGAAAATAATTCACTTACTCCTTTCGAAATAAAGGCTCTTTTAACGGCATCATAAATTTTTACCTTATCATGACCTATATCAATTGTAACCTCTTTCGAATCAGGATTAGGATTGTAATATAGGTAACTAGGAAAGGACTTTTCCTTATAAAAATCTGTTACTAACACATCTAACTGCAGAATATTTTCAATATTAGTTCTCGAAATAATGGCTCCTGCTATACCTACATGTCCACTTCCATAAACGCTAAATTGAGATACTTTTGGATTGTCTTTATTCCAGTGCATCCCATCTCCTATTGCTACTGGTGCTTTTATATATTCAAATTGAGGGTAATGTGCCTTTTTTATTAATCCTTCATAAGCGATTACACCTTTAGTATGTTCTTTTTCTTCTGGAATTGTTTGGTGTTCATCTGGAATTTCATTTGGATAAAACAATCGCGATGCATTGGCGGCATTCAACATCCATTTCCCAATGGAATTTGCATAACGTTGATCATAACGAACCATTGGTACCAGAGGCCACATAGTGTCGTAGGTATTCATCAAAAAACCAAATCCACCATTATGAGTGGTACTACCCACTATTCCAGAGACATCATATCCATTCCAATTATCAACAAGAACACCCCAACCATCTCGACAAACAGAATCCCCATTAAAGGTCCAGTTTAAGATGTTTAAAAAATCATAATTAGTTCCTTGTTCTGCATTCATTCTCGCAGCGACATATGCGCCAAACGGCATTAATATTTCATAAAAATAATTCTCTTCTTGATTCAACAGTGCTTCTAAGGATGATTTAGCTCCAGCCAAATACTTAGGGTCTCCGAATTTTTTATATGCTAAATAAAGGACATAAGCATGTCCCGCTGCAGCATCTTGCTGAGTACAAATCCAGTTTTTTTTTGGTTCCATTGTTGAGTAATCAAAAAAGGAGTATGCGTAATCTCCATTTAAAACAGAATCTGCTTTATAAAATTGATTGGCAATAGTACGTAATAACGTATTATAATCCTTTTCCTTTGGGTAGAAGTCAGCAAGGGCATAAAACATCACATTTGGATATACATCATACCACCAATCCCTAGCATATCCACCTCCTAATTGAGCAACCTCAGGTCCAGTATTATTCATAATGATGTTCCAATTATTCTCAGTGTTAAAGTAATTTTTCAACATTCCAACATAATTCTCACCTCCTTGATTAGACTTGTCTATACCAACCATACTAGCCCCTAATACTGAACCAATACTAGCCAAAGCCTCATGGAAAATTCCATCATAATTTTTAGTGCCTTGTCTAACATCACCCATTGCCGTATAGATACCAAAGGTTTCCTGATCGAAGTTTTTACGTGAATTATCCTTCCATATCAATGGCCAATACTCCCCTGTTTGACTTGGATCATATACCTTAGCATCATAATCTTTAGCCAATTGATTAAAATCTAAAATTTTAAAAGGTTTAGGGAAATTAGGCATAGAATCAATACGTTTGATATTTTTTTGAATAACAGGATTTACATTTTCAAATTGTGTAGTATTAGCACAAGAGATTAAAAATACAACCCCTACAAGAATTAAAATACTGTTAAATTTAAACATTCTCATTTTCTAATTTATTTTGTATTTTTAAAAGTTGTTTTGTAATAACCATTGAAATTAATTGAAGCACTCCAATTATCAATAAGGCATATCTTAAAGCAATGTCTGCATTTACAAAAAATGCTAGAGTTAAAAAAGTACCTGCTCCAATAAATCGCCCTGCAAACAATCCAAACTCATGATTAAGAATATACGAAAACTCATTTCTGTTTTCAATTTTCGAAAGCAAATCTATCACTTTTAATTGGATAGGGAAATAAGCGATATCCAGTAATGGTCTTGCAATTAATAACAAAAACATAAAAATTATAACGCCTTCTGAATTAAACATTAAACCATTGATAAAAGATGCTAAGAAAAAGAATATAAGACCCGCACTAAAAATAGCCAATCTATGTTTAGGCTTAGAAATTTTACCTAGAATTAGCATTACACATGCAGCTATTAGTGCTCCTATAGACTGAGCTGTGCCCAATGCACCTTCAGACTCAAAAAATTTCATCATCAGCATAGCTGGAGCTGTTACGATAAATCCTTGTGCTAGTCCTTTTAAAAATGACAATTGAAGCATCTTACCCCAGAGTTTATGAAACTTGAAATATAAAAATTTCTCACTTTTAGGTTTTTCGTATTCCCCAAAGTGAAATACTATAGACGCTAAAATCGTGATGATAAACACCACTCCTGTAACAACTTGATACCCTTTATTAATACCCTCATCTGACGATCCGTTACCTTTTATCAAATACCAACCTATAATCAAGGGTACAATAGAGGCAATTATGGTGTAAAAAAAGGTTTGTAAACCATAATAAAAATTTCGTGTTTTATCCTTTGTAGTCGCCAAAACTAAATAATCTCTGTTAGCCCAATACAATCCAAATGACATTCCCATAATCAACCCTGCACCTACCAATCCATAATAACTAATTTCTTCCAATGACATCATAAACACCATGGAAACTCCGCTCAATATCATCCCAAGGGAAAACAATTTTTTGATTTCTATTCTATTCAATAAATAACCATTGATATAAAAAGTGATTGGAATACCTGTATAAATAGCCAATTGATAAAACATTACTTTAGCTGGGTCATTTGAATTTCTCATGATATATGCCGCTACAAATATGTCAATTACAGGAAGTACAAATGCATAAATAACATTGGTGAATATCAATATTTTTGCACTTTTTGAGAAATCTTTAAACCCTACTTTTACTAGTGCTCCCATTATTGTTCTAGTGTTTTTAAAATCTCCTTGATAGAGAAAGTTGCTAATCCTACAAATTCATCGGCAGCACCATAGTACATTTGAATTTCATCGCCATTTACAATATGACCATTAGTAAAGATAACCTTCCCAAAAAATCCTTTTTTTTCATATTCTGCTGTAGGCACCATGATAGGTTTTTCCGAGCGAGCTATTACTTTAGATGGATCCTCTAAACTTAATAAAATAGCACCCAAACAATAGCGATTAGCCTCTGTAGCTCCATGATAAATTTCCAACCAGCCCTTTTCTGTTTTAATAGGTGCTGCTCCTGCACCTAATCGTTTACTATCAAATTTACCCTCTCTAGTTTTCGCCAAACATTTATGATTCCCCCAGTGTATTCCATCTTTAGATTCTGCCAACCAGATATAATTCCCTCCTAACTCAGGGCTGCTAGGTCTATGAAGTGCGTAAAATTTTTTGTTTATTTTTTCTTCGAAAATTGCACAATCCTTATTATGTGGACTAAAAATCATTCCTCCCTTTTCAAAATTTATCCAATCTTTAGTGGTTCTTAAACCAACACCAACTCCATTAGGAGAAACCATGGTATAAGTTAAATAGTAGGTGTCATTAATTTTAGAAACCCTACAATCCTCAATTCCATAGGATTCATATTCGCCCTCTCCAAATATTGGAGGAAATTCTTCTGACTCACAAAATGATACTCCATCATCACTAAAAACCAACCTAAGATGAGATATTGTAGTTAGATAATCTATTCCATCATAATTGATAACTCTAGCATCTGACGTATCTAATTTTGAGTCATTGAGATTGAAATTTAAAATTTCAATTTTCCCATAACCATCATAAACTGGAACAGATAATACACCTTCTTTTTGAATTGTTCTCTCTGCTACACGTATCAAAAGTCCTTTTTTTCCATTAAATTCGAACGCACCAGGATTTAACAAACACTCAATAATCATGTTTTCATTGCTAGGCTTTAAATCTTTTGGATATAAAATTGGGTTATGTTTATATCTATTTGCTATATCTGTCATTTCTACATTTTATATGTTATTATTTGTAAGCGAGTAAATCCAATTCTCATTTTCTTATCTTTTTACCACTTCTAATTCTTAGTAATCGAAACCTTCCATTTCCAATAAAATCAACAAGCCTTCTATGGTTGATTCAGCTCCTGAATTTCTGTTTACCTCCTCTGGACCCACAATTCCATCAAAACAAATTCCAGTTGATGGGTTATATATGGCTTTATTCGCTTCATTATTTCCTGAAAGCCATGATTTTAAATTTTTAGCCAAATCCAAATGCTTTGTATTATTCGAATATTGATACGCCTCTAATGACGCCCATACCATAGGACGTAATCCATAGGTTATTTGAGGAAACCTATTTCTTTTAATTTCACTATAATTATCTTCATCTTTTGTCAACCAAAAAGCTTCCGCATATCCATTACTCAATATCTTAGGGTAATAATTATCAACTTCTTTTAATGCACTTTCTATATATTCTATATTATCAAATTTTCTTCCAGCCTTCAACAAGGCATAGGATTGGGTGTTACCCCAGGCATGCCATAAATTCTCCCAACTCATAAAAGCTCCATAAGGATAATTATATTCATCGCCTTTTTGAGTTATTATAATGCCCTTTGCCATGGCATCGATTAGATTTTTTACTACAGCATCATTAGTCCTCTGATAATTCTTTAACAGCCCTAATATCAATAGCGCAGCCTGATCTGATGCGTATTTTTGAGGTAACCAAGTAGGTAGTTCCAGATTTCCAAGATACTCTGTTTGTAAATTATCAATTGGGAGATCTCTTTTGATATTGGTAAGTACTTTATCAACAGCCAATCCAATTCTACTTGTTAATTCAGCGTCTGATTTCACCAAAGGATAAGCGTATTCCAACGCCCATAAGGCTCTTAACGACCACCAATTAAGTTCAGCTATTGAAGTTTTATAGCTTGTGTTTATGGATAAATCACTCCAAATAAAATTATTAAA
>CAZZML010000209.1:0-5845 GCA_964654735.1 uncultured Roseivirgaceae bacterium
TGGAATTAGGCAGTTCGCTTTATCCTCTTCATTGCTTTGCAACTCTTGGTTATCATTGGTAAATAAGGCTATTATCCTTATTCGAACAGCATTGGTAATGGGTTTGCCAAGACCAATAAATGCGTTTAGTGTTGATTGATTAAAAATGCCTACTGGTAATTCGATAGATCCGAAATAGCCCTTGGTGTGTAAATAATTTAAATCAATTACAAATTCACCTATTGCAGATCCTGCTCCAACTTGGTCTCCTTTTTTAAAGATACCAAATGGGATGTTGTATATACTGAAATCAGAATTTGGTGCTATATTAATCCAGCTTGTACTCATTATTGTCTTAGTGTTTTTTACCGCTAAGGTCGCAAAGTTTTACGCAAAGAGCGAATAGGTACTTTGTGCACTTTGCGTCCTTTGTGGTTAATGTTTAAAGTGTTCCTCTGCGAGCTTGCTCTGCTTCAATAGATTCGAATAAAGCCTGAAAATTACCTTTACCAAACGATTGAGCTCCTTTGCGTTGAATAATTTCGAAGAACATTGTTGGTCTATCTTCCACTGGTTTAGTGAAAATTTGAAGTAAATAGCCTTCATCATCACGATCTGCCATAATGCCAAGTGCCTTCAACTTGTTCATATCTTCTTCAATTTCCCCAACACGGTCGCCTACGGTATCGTAATAGGTGCCTGGTACATATAAAAACTCTACGCCCCGGTTGGTCATTTCTCTAACTGTATGCTCAATATCATTGGTAGCCACTGCAATATGTTGGCAACCGGCTCCTTTATAAAAATCTATATATTCCTCAATTTGAGATTTTTTAACTCCTTCAGCAGGTTCGTTAATAGGGAACTTTATTCGGCCATTTCCATTGGTCATTACCTTACTCATTAAGGCTGTGTATTTGGTAGAAATGTCTTTGTCATCAAAAGTGATGAGGTTGGCAAAACCCATCACATTTTTATAGAATTCTGCCCAAGTATTCATTTCGTTCCAATCCACATTACCCACCATATGGTCGATATAGCGCAGGCCTGTTGGCTCAGGGTTATAGGTCGATTCCCATTTTTCAAAACCCGGAAGAAACTCACCCTTATAATTGCTACGCTCTACAAAAATATGAACTGTATCTCCATAGGTGTGAATTCCAGACCGGACTACATACCCGTGTTCATCTTCTTCCTTTGTTGGTTGCATGTAGGGTTTGGCACCCCGATTTGTAGTTTCTTCAAAAGCTTTGGTTGCATCATCAACCCAGAGAGCAATTACTTTTACACCGTCTCCATGTTGTGTTAAATGGAGGTTGATATCACTTTCTGGCTCCATTGAAGAAGTAAGGACTAGCCTGATTTTATCTTGTACAAGTACATACGAAGTTTTGTCTTTGAGTCCTGTTTCTAATCCAGCATAGGCCAAAGATTGAAACCCAAATGCCGTTTTGTAGAAATGAGCAGACTGCTTAGCATTTCCAACATAAATTTCTACATAATCAGTTCCTTTTAGGGGCAAGAAATCAGCCGCTTCTGGGAATATTTTTTCTAATCCGTAATCGTAATTTTTTATATTTTTTAAGTCATCCATATTTGGTTAATTAGTTAAATTCTACTGTTAATTTAATGGTCCAATGCAAGAATGATTTAATGGTGGAATGTTATAATGCAGAAATATTTGGAATAGGTAAAGTTTTGACAATGTGTCATTTATAACCCTGCTTTATTTTATTTTTGTATTATAACATTCAATCATTCTTGCATTCTGTATTTATAAATTAGTTGTATAATCCATTACTGTTTCCTTCCGTTAAGCTCGTTTTAAATCCATTATTTAAGCCACGATTTATAATACCCATTCACTTCAATTTCTAATGCTTCTTTTGTTATTTTAACAGGGTTGAATGGGTCAATCATTACTGCCATTTCTTCTGTTCTAGTTTTGCCTACACTACGTTCAATAGCACCTGGGTGAGGGCCGTGGGTAATGCCACCCGGATGCAGGGTTATTTGCCCTTTTTCAATATTATTTCTACTCATAAAATCGCCATCTACATAATATAATAACTCATCCGAATCTATATTGCTGTGGTGGTAGGGAGCAGGAATTGCTTCTGGGTGGTAATCATACATACGAGGTACAAAGGAGCAAATTACGAAATTTGTTCCTTCAAATTGTTGATGAATAGGAGGGGGGAGATGCACCCGGCCGGTAATAGGCTCAAAATCAAAAATTGAGATAGCATAAGGGTAATTATAGCCATCCCAGCCAACTAAATCAAATGGGTGGTTTTCATACACGTACGGATATATCAAGCCATTCTTTTTAATCATTAAATCGAACTCCCCTTTTTGATCGATGGTTTCTAAATTTTGAGGCAATCTATAGTCTCTTTCGCAGAAAGGAGAATGTTCCAATAATTGCCCAAAATTATTACGGTATTTACTTGGCGTAAAAATAGGGGAGAAAGACTCTACGAATAATAATCGATTGTCTTTAGTATCAAAATCTATTTGATACACGGTGCCTCTGGGGATAATAAGATAGTCGCCATACTTAAAAGGGATTGAACCATAAGGTGTTTTTAATGTACCTGAGCCAACATGCACGAATAACATTTCATCGGCCTCCGAATTTTTAAAGAAATACCCCTTCATCGAAGCAGAGGGAGCCATTAATCCGATGTTCATATCATTATTAACAAAGAGTATTTTTCTGCTTTTAATGTAATCAGCTTCGGGTTTAATGTTGAACCCATTAAAACTGAGGTTTGCTAAATTGTCTTCAACAGCAATTTCAGGTCTTACAGAATATGATTTCCCTTTCTCCTTAACCATGGTTGGTGGGTAAAGATGGTAAAGCAAGGATGACATTCCTGCGAAACCGGCAGTGCCAAAAAGCTCTTCTTGGTAAAGACCACCCTTTTCTTTATTGGCAAAGGTGGTGTGTCGTTTATGAGGTATTTTACCCAGGTTATGATAAATAGGCATAAAAGAATTATTTTAAAGTTAAAATTTACTATTATTTCATATAAAATACTATTAATCAGAGGTTAAACCAGCTGACCAATAGAAAGTTCTAATGCTTTTTTAGTGATATGTGTTTTTGCATGGTTAACCTGATGCACTTTTTCGAGTGCTTCACGGATAGTATTTGAGACATCCTCAAAAATGGCTTTATCGGTAATTTCTACTTCTTCTCCCATTAAGTAGGCAAAGACTCTGGCCATGCCACAGTTGGCAATAAAATCAGGGATGACGGATACATTGGAATCGGCAAAGTCTAAAATTGGGCCAAAGAAAATTTCTTTATCTGCAAAAGGCACATTGGCTCCACTCGAGATTATTTCCAACCCATTGTCCATTAACGTTTTAACGTTTTCTTTTGACACCAATCTGGAGGCTGCACATGGTAAAAATATTTCAGCACCCGTGTCCCATATTTTTTTATTGGCTTTATCAAATGGAATAATATTATCAGCACGTAAAGACATGCCATCTCTATTAAGCACTAGGTCAATGATTTGTTTGAGCGAATACCCATCTGTGTTTATTACTCCCCCATGCCCATCTATGACGCCCACAATTTTTACACCTGCCTTTGCGAGGTAAAATCCAGCAGCAGCACCTACATTTCCCCAACCTTGAATAATGGCTTTTTTAGTAGAAATATCTCCTCCCCATATTTTATAATAGCTAATGACCGATTCGGCTACCCCATATCCGGTAATCATATCTGCCAAAGTGTACTTTCGCTCAATGGAAGGTGTAAAATTGATGTCTTCAACAATTTTAGAAACACCAGACCTGAGCTGGCCTATTTTCTTAATTTTTTGGCTGTCGGTTGAAGAGTAATGTCCATTTACAACGCCTTCTTGGGGATGCCATAATCCATATTCTTCGGTATAGGGAATTACTTCGGAGATTTCATCTACGTGCATATCGCCACCCGTACCGTAATAACTTTTAAGTAATGGAATCACCGCTTTGTACCAACGTTTTAGTACTTCACTTTTACGAGGGTCGGTGGGGTCGAAGTTGATGCCGGACTTGGCTCCTCCAATGGCAGGTCCGGAAACCGTAAATTTAACTTCCATTGTTTTTGCAAGGGATTCCACTTCTCTCTTGTTGAGCCCTTTTCGCATCCGAGTGCCACCACCTGCTGCTCCGCCTCGTAATGAGTTGATAACCACCCAGCCTTCTGCATCGGTTTCGCTGTCTTTCCATTCGAAAACAATTTCGGGTTGTTTTTCTTCGAACTTCTTTAATAATTCTATCATGTGCCTAATAAATCAAGTCCAAACTTAGGAATGATTGCTGTTTATTAGTATTATAATTCTAGGTATAATTTAAATTGTGGTAGAAAAGTCTTTTAAAAGCTAAATTTGTAGAAAATACCTATTTTTGACTTTCTTAAAATGAAGATTAAAAGAACAAACAACTATTTACATGTTAGATATTACGGATAAGAAGATTTTAAAAGCGTTGCAAGAGGATGGGAGAATTACCATTAAAGCCTTAGCCGACCAATTAGGGCTAACAACCACACCTGTTTTTGAACGTGTAAAGCGGTTAGAAAAAGATGGTGTGATAAGTAAGTATGTTGCGTTGGTAAACCCCAAGAAGATAGATAGAAACTTAACGGTGTTTATCTCCATCTCCTTAAAAAACCACACACGCTCTTACCTTGATAAGTTTGTTAAAGAAATGGACTCTTATAGTGAAATAATGGAGTGTTATCATATTGCAGGTAATTTCGATTATTTGCTAAAAACGCAATTAAAAGATATGGAAGCCTTTCAATTATTTATTCTCAATAAATTATCGGTTAATTCTAATATTGCCCACGTGCAAAGCTCCTTTGTGTTAAGCAAGGATAAGTATGGTACAGCTTTAAGTGTTTAAAATTGTAATTTCCGTCATGGCAGTGACGGAAATTACGTAAATACCGTCAATAAAGTGACGGAAAACACGTATATTGCGTCAATAAATATCTAAATACTTTATGAAGCCTGTTAAGAATTATCTAAAAAGAACTATAGAGCCGATATTAATGGAGTATTTGGTTTCTAATAAGGCAATATTATTAATTGGTGCACGAAGAGTGGGTAAAACAGAACTCATTAACCATATTGCAACTAAGGTTAGGGGTAATCCCGTAATGTTGTACGGGGAAAGTGATGAAACAATAGACCTATTAAAGGAAAAGACCACGGCCAATTACAAACGCCTTATGGGAGACGAAAACCTTCTTATTATTGATGAGGCACAAGAAGTGCCAGATATTGGCACAAAAATCAAATTAATGCTAGATACCATTGAAGGCATTAAAGTAATTGCAACTGGTTCTTCTGCATTTGATTTAACCAATAAAATGGGAGAGCCACTGGTAGGCAGAAAAACTACATTCCACCTTCACCCATTTGCGCAAATGGAATTTTCAGCAAATGAAAATTACTTGGAAACCAAATCTAAACTAAAAGAAAGGTTGGTTTTTGGAAGTTATCCAGAGCTTGAGCAAATAAATACAATACCGAGAAAGATTGACTATCTAAAAGAGGTTGTAAGCTCTTACCTGTTAAAAGATATTCTAGCTTTTGAAGGCATAAAAAACAGAGAAGTTATTTTATCGCTATTGCGCAAAATCGCTTTTAGGGTAGGCAGCGAAGTTTCGGTAGAAGGACTTGGTAATGAATTACGTATAAGTAAAAACACAGTGGATAAATACCTGGAGTTGCTATCAAAAGTGTTTGTTATTCATAAAGTAACAGGATTTAGCCGCAATTTGGATAACGAAATTACTAAAATGAATAAATGGTATTTTTATGATAATGGCATTCGAAATGCACTAATCTCTAATTTT
>CAZZML010000210.1:0-5837 GCA_964654735.1 uncultured Roseivirgaceae bacterium
CCCTTAACCAACACATTACCGAGGCTATCATACGCTTTATACATTCCTTCTTTTAATCCGTTTTTTAAGGGTACCTCAAACTTATTTTGTCCATTTGCATAAGCATCAGTCAGCTTTTTATCCGTTAAGTCTTCTGGAAAAATATCATCGATCTGAATTTCTTCTTCCTTTTCCGGAGTGCTCATTTTTCCAACAGTATCAAGCTCAACAGGTAAAAACAGTTGGCTCCAATCCAACATTTCTTTTTGAGGCATATAGTTTATAATAATGGAAGTAGAAATCAAATTATTCTCTGGTTTAATTTGCACACCCATTAAAGGAAAACTTTCAATATAGGTCTTGTTCTTATTAAGTTTTTGCCAATATTCATTTGATAAATAAGCTTTGCTATCAGGTATAATTTGCTTTGAGTTTACGTAAAGGAACAAACTAGATTCGTTATCAAACTGTTTAAAATAAGACTCAAACTGTTCATTATTACTCAAAAATTTTCCTTCTAAATTATGGGTAATTAAGTGGGCTAACGTTCCCGGGTTATTACTAAACACCACAAAATCATTAATAATGGTATAGTATGGCTTGTCTAATTTCGAAAACATATTGCCTAGCAGGATTTTAAACAATCCTTTAACCGACAAGAAATTTATTTGGTGCCCTTTGTAGTCTATCCCCTTAAATTTTACCGGTGTTTTTTTCTTTATCTGCTTTTTAATAAAGGCTAATTGTTCTTTAGCCAAATCAATATCGTTGGCCTTAAGTACCGCCACATACCCACTTTCTTTACTAGCTTCTTTAGGATGAATTTGAAATACACCTGCTTCATCTCCTATCCAACTTAATAAATTTTCTTCTACACTTATTCCAAGGTACTTCTCAAGCTTCTTTTTGTTCTTTACATACTCCTCCCCATCTGCACTATTGGTTATTCGCAATTCAAGATTTTCATAAAACTTAGCAAAGCTTTCAAACCCCATACTTAAAAAAAACAAACTATTTTCAGGCACTAATGAAGGCATATCTATACTCCCTTCTCCTGAATTATGAATAATTTTAGCATACGAATTTAACGAATCATTAAGGTTAGAAACTCCTGAAAGGGATAAAAATTGATCATCAATAGTGGCATCAATTCCTGTAAAAATGAGAGAGCTTACAAATTCATAGCCAACACTATTTTTATCTTTTAACCATTGCTGTATATAGTCTTTAAAATAGGCGTGTTGTAAATAAAAAGTAACACCGTCATTATCCATTTGCTTGCTCACTTCCAAATAATTTAAATCTCGGGCAAGCACAGGTTCCTCCAGTTGGTTAATAGAGTTTTCGATTAAAACATGTGTGCCAGACAACATAATCAGGTTGTTCTTCACATACATATACATCAAATCCTGCGAATTCTTGAAATTCAATTCAATGATTTTTTCCTGACGGTACTCTCTGGAAGTAACATCAATACCATCTCCTACCAAATTTTGAATATAATCTTTAATAAAGGAAAACTTAGTGGCTTTGGTGAGGTCAACGACATAAAACAGGTCGAATTCATTGCCTCTTACTTTATGCAGTGAAACTGTCATGGGTCTTGACGCAATTAAATCCCACAGAAATTCGGTTTCTTTTAAGCTTGCATTGAGGCTATCTATGGCATTGCCAACATGCGCCAGATAGCTATTTGTTTTAAGGTATTGCCAAATTTCGCCTTTAGTTATGGTGTTCCATTGGTCAAAAGGGTCTTCTACATCAATAATTAAAACAGCATTGGCAGGAACAACATTAATGGCATTGATTCTATTACCTGATTTAAACTGAAACAGATAAAACCAAGCTATTGCTCCAAGCAGTATAACAGCAATAAGTACAGCAATTATTTTTTTCATAATTGAGTTTTGTAAGCTATTAAAGATAATAAATTACGAGCCTTATGCAAATAATGCTTTTAATTCATTCATTGCTCCACGTAAATTTCTCAGCTGAATTGGCAATTCATTCATGATAGAAGGATTTTCATAAAGCTGTTTACACCTAACAACCCCTGCATCTAAAAGCACTCTTTTCTCTTTTTTATTAAGGGTAGATAAACTGGTAATAGGATGTAATCCATCTAATTCTATCCAATCTCGCAACCCTCCATCTGCCGGGTAATCCCAGCTGAGCATTGCCAACCCATAATCCTCTCCAAACTTGATGGCATCTTTTGTAAATCGGGTATTCGTTACAATCCAACCCACATACGATTTTTTATCTTTTGCTTCGCCTCTTTTAAGCACTTTATGCAAATCTTGTACGCGAGAATGGATATACATTGGAATTTTTACATCAGTTTTTGTGGCTTGGTTATTATGAAATTTACATTCAACAACGTAATATTTATCCGGGTTTTGAGCTACTACATCAACCTCATGTGTTACTGAATAACCTTGCATCATTACTCCCACTTCTACTTCGAATCCTCGTTGCTTAAATAGTTCGGCTACAAATTTTTCAAATGGATAGCCCGAAGGTCCTAAGTCCATAATAGCTTGTTTGAGCCTATACTTAATGCCTGTGCCTCTCTCGTGCTTGGTTAACAGCTTTGAGGCTTTGCGATAAATGTTTTTTGTTGTAATACCATCGTACGACTCCAACTCAATGGCCTTGGTAATAAGCTCTGCAATGTAATTGGTTGCACCCGACCTTTTAAGTGAATTTAATAATCGTGAACGATCAAATGGCATCAAGGTACCATCGTATTTTTTAACAAGAAGTTGCTCCATGAATTGTCAACATTATTGATACCACTAAAAGTACAATAAGGGTTTTTAAATCAGGCAGGATTTAATGTATCATAAGCAGCTTGCACTACTTTTTTAGAATTGCCCACAAATATCTGATCATCAATAATAATCACAGGCCGTTTTAAAAAGGTGTATTCCGAAAGGATGTAGCTTTTAAAGTCTTCTTCAGACAGGTTTTTATCCTTTAGTCTTAGCTCTTTGTATTTACGGGCAATTTTTGAAAAAAGGTTTTCATAGGAACCTGTCCTATTTTTCATGTCCACTAATTGCTCAGCAGTAATGGAGTCAAACTTTATATCTTGAAATTCGAAGCCAAGTTCTTTGAGATTGAGCTCGCTAATAATTCGTTTTGAGGTAGAGCAAGTGGATAAGTAATAGACTTTTGTCATTGAACAATAATTAATTAACCGCAACGTACGCAATGTATTCGCTAAGAACGCTGAGAAAACATAGTAATCTTTGCGAGCTTTGCGGCAAGGAAATATATCTACCTTAATAGTTTCGAAAAATAATTCTTGAAGTTATTACTGAATTTCTATATCGAAAAGCAAACGTGCCTGAAGGCCTCGCATTGATTTAACCTGTTCAAGCATTTGAGCATAAGGATACATATCTCCAAGTTTGGCTTTCATTAGTTTAGCTTGTGTGCTGCTTTCAAACTCTTCTAAGATCTCCTCTAGAGCTGTTTTTTGTTCCGGATAATAACGAACCTTATAATCATCTGCTATTCCTGCTTTTTCAGCAGCAATAGCAATGGCATCATCTAAATTTCCTAAAATATCTACCAACCCATTTTCTTTTGCTTGAGAACCGGTCCACACTCGACCGGAAGCAATGGCCTTTAAATCATCAATATTCATGTTTCGGCCTTCGGCTGCTTTAGAAGTAAATAACTCGTAACCTTCTTCCACACTGTTTTGAATAATTCTTTTTTCAGCATCAGTAAGAGCCCTAGAACTGGTCATCATACCAGAAAACTCTCCTGTGGAAACACCATCTGTTGTGATACCTAGCTTGTTAGCCATAAAATCGCCCATGTTAAATACAATACCAAATATGCCAATAGAACCTGTAATGGTATTTGGCTGAGATACGATAGTATCAGCCGCCATACTTATATAATATCCTCCTGATGCCGCATAATTGCCAAAAGAAGCAATTACAGGCTTCGACTCTCGTGCCTTTACAACTTCACGCCAAATTAAATCAGATGCCAGTGCACTTCCACCTGGTGAACTTACTCTTAATACAATCGCTTTCACTTTATCATTTTCTCGTGCCTTACGAATTTCTTTGGTAAATTTATCAGAGCCTATCTGTCCTTTTTTTCCTTTTCCATCCACAATATCGCCTTCTGCTATAATTACAGCAATTTTATTTTTTGAGGAATTAGATTTTGAAAATGACTTATTATAATCTTGAAAACTTACAAATTCTATATCTTCTGTTTCCTCCACTTCAATTTTATCAGCCACTTTTCGTAAAAACTGATCTTTGTATAAAGTTCCAGTAATTAAACCAAGTTCAGCTGCTTGTGTTAAGTTTTGAGCTAACATTTTATCTGAAATATTTTTCAATTTGGCCTCAGGCATATCTAAATCAGGTGCCATTTCAGAAATCATATAATTATAAATAGAATTTAAGAACGAAGTAGTCTGCAAGCGACTAGCATCACTCATTTTATCTAACATAAGAGGTTCCACCGCACTCTTATAGGTACCTACTCTAAAAATTTGTGGCTTTATTTCCAGTTTCTCAAAGGTGCCTTTAAGAAATGGCATATTTGAAGACAACCCGTTCCATTCTAAGCCGCCTGCCGGACTAACATATAACTCATCGGCAACCGAAGAAAGGTAGAAACCTCCTTCTGTTAAATAATCGGCATACGACATAATGAATTTACCCGAAGATTTGAATTCTACCAAGGCTGCTCTCACCTCAGAGCCCAAGGCAAATCCTCCCATTAACGAAGGAGCCGACAACACAATCCCCTTTATTTTATCGTCAGAAGCGGCATGAGTTAATGCTTTCTTTAAGTCGATAATACCTATTTTTTTTGATTCTCCACCAAAACCCATTTCAGAAAAAGGGTCGTTAAAGCTTCTATCAGCAAGCTGTTTGTTTAAATTAATATGTAATACACTATTGCTACTTACAGATACTTCTCCTTCGCTTTCCATTGCAGCAATAACAGCCGCAAACATAAAAAAGCCAAATAATGAGAAGACCACAAGGGCAAGAAAGCTGGCCAAAAAGTTTCTAAGAAAATTCATTCAGTTATTATATTTAGTGATAAAACTAGCTTTCCTTGTTCAAGTATTTACAAGCCATAGAAAAACCAACTTCAAAAATAAAACTATTAAGTATTAGACTGTAATCTATTCTACCAAATAGTTAAAAATTAATTTGAATGGTGTAAAATTGCTTTAAACCATTTTTAAGTTTCTTGCTAAAAGCAATATGACTCATAAAGTATTTTTACTCTTAGGCTCTAACCTTGGCAACAGATTTGAGGTTTTATTAAAGGCTCAGAAAGAAATTAGTTCAAGTGTAGGAACCGTAGTAAATGAATCTTCCATTTATGAAACATTAGCTTGGGGCATAGAAAACCAACCTGATTTTCTAAATCAAGTGTTATTAGTTGAAACTCATCTAAGTCCTCAAGAACTACTAGTAGCTATAAACGAAATCGAGCAAGACCTTGGAAGGGTGCGACATCAAAAATGGGGTGAGCGACTGATAGATATTGATATTTTGTATTATGAGAATCAAATAATTAATACCAACAATTTGATTATCCCTCACCCTGAGATTATAAACCGCAAATTTACTTTGGTGCCATTGGTAGAAATTGCTCCTGATTTTGTTCATCCGGGTTTAGGCAACACTCAAGAGGAATTGCTTAAGGTATGTAGTGATGAACTAGAAGTAAAAAAATGCTAATTTTAGTATGGTACTTACCTCTCAGGCTTCACCTCTCAACTATTAAGATTCTATAACCGACCTACTATAAGTTTCAGTAGGGGACTTAAACCCGCATTATGCAATAGAGCTTCTATTACT
>CAZZML010000211.1:0-5833 GCA_964654735.1 uncultured Roseivirgaceae bacterium
AGGGGTGTTTTTAGAAAATGATAAAAATCGCTTTAAATTCATCATAAACTACCTTCTTTAGGTCAAATTTTAATTACTCGGATGATAGTAGAAAAAATATGCAAAAAAACTGGCTAATTATTTTCAAAATCAGTTAAACCTAACTTGAAGTTTAAACCCGGTACCATTAAAACCAAAGTGATAAATAGGTTTATAATTCAATCTAGCTGAATTGGCCATTAATGCATTATGGTCATGGAGCGCTTGATTCGCTTTTTTTCTAAAGTTGATTGAAAGGGGGATGCTTATCGCAACTAACCCTGCTCCGATGCCTGCCAAGTACCACTTCGGTTCTCCTCCACTAATAGCCGTACCTAACGGCCAGCCTATTAGTAAACCACCAGCAGCACCAAATATTTGGGCAAATGTGTTATCCTTTTTTGCATTGAGCATAAGGTTATACGGCTGTTCATTAGCTGCCAATTCTTCTAACACCGCATTTATGCCATAAATGGTATCTCCTTTATAAAATTTGTTGCCCCAAAAAGTTGATTTTAAATATAATGTATCTGCAACTTGGGCTTGTGATGTTTGGCTGTTAGCCAGAAGAAATAGGCTGATAACTAAAAAGAGTAAGTATTTCATTGGTTTTATTTTGGTTAAAATTCGGATATAAAATGAAAATTGATTTCAGGAAAGTTTTGCTCTACCATCTGCATCCATGATTTATTTTCAGCCATAAAAACAAGTTTTCCACCCTTATCTTTGGCAATATGTCGTTGTTTGGAGGCAACAAATTCTTTTAGCTTTTTACTGTCTGAGCTTTCTATCCAGCAGGCTTTGTATAAACTTACTGGGGCAAAGCGTACGGTTGCACCATACTCGTGTTTTAATCGGTATTGAATAACTTCAAATTGAAGAGCTCCAACAGTACCCACTACTCTTCTACTTCCTAAATCATAAGTAAAAAGCTGAGCTACACCTTCATCCATAAGTTGGCGAAGGCCTTTATCCAGTTGCTTGCTTTTCATGGCATCTAGGTTGATTACTTCCTTAAATATTTCAGGTGAGAAACTCGGAATACCTTTATAAGACCCTTTTTCACCTTCGGTAAGGGTATCACCAATTTTCATATTCCCTGTATCGTACAAGCCAATAATATCGCCAGGATAAGCCATATCAATCACTTCTTTATCTTGAGCCATAAAAGCGGTTACGTTTGAAAAACGAAAGCTTTTTTCTAACCTTACGTGGTAGTAGTTTTTCCTTCTTTCAAATTGGCCCGAGCAAACTCTTAAGAATGCGATTCTATTTCTATGCTTCGGATCCATATTGGCATGAATCTTAAATATAAAACCCGACATTTTTTCTTCTGTAGGGTCAATAAGCCGTTCTTCCGTTTCTCTAGGTTTTGGGTCAGGGGCAATATCTATAAAGCAATCTAGCAATTCTTTCACCCCAAAGTTATTCACAGCACTTCCAAAAAAAACTGGAGCAATTTTGCCATCCAAATAGTCTTGGTTATTAAACTCAGGATACACACCATCCACTAATTCAACTTCTTCCCTGATAAGTTCAGCATCGGTTTCTCCAATCTTTTCATCAAGAATAGGGTCATTCAAGTCTTCAATACTTACTCCTTCTTCTAACGTTCGTTTACTTGGTTCAAAGAGGTGGAGCGCTTTTTCGTACAAACTATATACACCCTTAAAGCGCTTGCCCATACCAATGGGCCAGCTTAACGGGCGAACTTTAATACCGAGTTTTTCTTCAATTTCATCTAACAGCTCAAATGAATCTCGGCCCTCTCTGTCCATTTTGTTTATAAAAACAATTACTGGAGTGTCTCGCATACGGCACACTTCCATCAACTTTTCGGTTTGAATTTCTACCCCTTTTACACAGTCAATTACCATAATTACGCTATCCACAGCAGTAAGCGTGCGGTAGGTGTCTTCTGCAAAATCTTGGTGACCAGGCGTATCGAGCAAGTTGATTTTAATATCTCTATAATTAAAGCCCATTACCGAAGTAGCCACAGAAATGCCACGCTGCTTTTCAATTTCCATAAAATCGGATTTAGCGTGATCGCTTATTTTATTGGATTTTACAGCACCTGCTTTTTGAATGGCGCCACCAAAAAGCAATAATTTCTCTGTTAAGGTTGTTTTACCGGCATCGGGGTGAGATATAATCCCAAAAGTTCTTCGTTTGCTAATTTCTTCTTGTAGGCTCATCTATAAAAATATCAAGGCGCAAAGCTAAGGCAATATTAAGAGAAGTAATTATGATTATGGACTGATAGTAAAGTTGGCACCTGTTTTCATAAAGCCCAGTCCTTTATTGCCGTATCGTCATTGGCTGGTAAGAAGTAGATGTCATAATTCTGTCATTCTGTCACTAATAAGAACGCAATATTTGCTTGGCATAACCCTTGTTATAGGCAGACTAAAGATTGAAATAGATTATTAGAAATATATAATATGGGAAAGATAATTGGAATTGACTTAGGTACAACCAACTCGTGCGTAGCCGTAATGGAAGGTAACGAACCGGTGGTTATTCCTAATAGCGAAGGCAAGCGAACGACTCCTTCCATTGTTGGATTTTTAGATGGCGGTAAAGGCGAGCGTAAAGTGGGTGACCCTGCAAAACGTCAGGCTATTACTAATCCAACTAACACGGTAAGTTCTGCAAAGCGATTTATGGGTAAAAAATATGCTGAAGTGGGCGAAGAGCTTAAAACAGTAGCATATACCCTTGAAAAGGGAAATAACGACACAGTACGTGTTAAAATTGGTGACAGACAATACACGCCTCAAGAAATCTCAGCTATGATTCTTCAAAAAATGAAGTCAACGGCTGAAGATTATTTAGGAACGTCAGTTACAGATGCTGTTATTACTGTACCCGCTTATTTTAACGATGCGGAGCGTCAGGCAACCAAAGAAGCTGGACAAATTGCTGGCTTAGAAGTTAAGCGTATTATTAACGAGCCAACTGCTGCGGCATTGGCTTATGGGTTAGATAAGAAAAATCACGATATGAAAATTGCAGTGTATGACCTTGGTGGTGGTACATTCGATATTTCGGTATTGGAATTAGGCGATGGTGTTTTTGAAGTGCTTTCTACTAATGGAGATGTGCATTTAGGTGGAGATGATTTTGATCAAGTAATTATTAACTGGTTGGCCGAAGAGTTTTTATCTGATGAAAGTATTGATCTTAGAAAAGATCCAATGGCACTTCAACGTTTGAAAGAAGCTGCTGAGAAGGCTAAAATTGAGCTTTCAAGTTCTGCAAGTACAGAAATAAACTTACCTTATATTATGCCTGTTGATGGTGTGCCAAAGCATTTGGTTCGTACTTTAAGCCGCGCAAAATTTGAGCAATTAGCTGATAAATTGGTAAAACGTTCGATGAATCCTGTTAAAAAGGCATTAAAAGATGCCGGATTAAGTACTTCTGATATCGATGAAGTTATTTTGGTAGGAGGTTCAACTCGTATTCCTAAAATTCAGGAAGAAGTGGAGAAGTTCTTTGGTAAAAAACCATCTAAAGGAGTTAACCCTGATGAAGTGGTTGCTATTGGAGCAGCTATTCAAGGAGGTGTATTAACTGGAGAAGTAAAGGATGTATTATTATTAGATGTTACTCCTCTTTCGTTAGGTATCGAAACAATGGGTGGTGTAATGACTAAATTGATTGAGTCGAATACAACTATTCCTACCAAAAAATCAGAGACATTCTCAACGGCAGCAGATAATCAGCCTTCGGTAGAAATACATGTAGTTCAAGGAGAACGACCTTTGGCAAAAGATAACCGTAGTCTTGGTAAATTTCACTTAGATGGAATTCCGCCCGCACAGCGTGGTGTACCTCAAATTGAAGTAACTTTTGATATTGATGCCAATGGTATTATGCACGTTACTTCTAAGGATAAAGGAACCAATAAAGAGCAAAGTATTCGTATTGAAGCTTCTTCTGGTTTAACTGATGAAGAAATCGAAAAAATGAAAAAAGAAGCTGAAGCTAATGCGGAAACTGACAAAGCGGAAAAAGAAAAAATAGAAAAGGTTAATGCTGCTGATTCATTAATATTCCAAACGGATAAGCAATTATCAGAATATGGAGATAAGCTTTCGGATGGTAATAAAACAGCTATTAACGAAGCATTGGAGACCTTGAAAAAGGCACACCAAGCGCAAGATTTAGCTGCTATTGATCCTGCCATTGACGCATTGAATAAAGCGTGGGAAGCTGCTACTCAAGAAATGTATGCTGCTACTGGTGGTGGTGCTGAAGGCGGTGCTCAACCAGAGCCGGGTGCTGGTGCGGCAGGAGCTGCTCCAGAGGGAGACGATGTTTCGGATGTTGAGTTTGAAGAAGTAGAAGAAGAGAAAGAAGAAAAGTAATTTTTAGCTTTAAATATTGAAAAGGGCTACTCAATGAGTAGCCCTTTTTTGCTTTGTGGAGTGGACATAGAGTAAACAAATACAATGAAAACACGTATATTTGGTTAATGGAGTCCTATAAAGTAGATATATTGAATCCTAAAGCTGTTAAGTTGTTAAAAAACCTTGCTGAGTTAAGGCTTATATCAATATCTGACCCTACAACAGATTCTTTTTTAGTTGCTGTAAAATAAATTAAGAAATAACGCATCATCTAACACACCTACATTAGAGGATATTACAAAAGAAGTAGAAGAGGTAAGAGCTAAACGCTATGCCCAAAATAAAGCATAGGGTTATTATTGATACCAACCTCTGGATTAGTTTTCTTTTAACAAAGGACTCTTCAAAAATCGATAACCTGCTTAGAGAGAATAAATTGATTCTGCTTTTTAGCCAAGAACTTTTGGATGAGATAATAGAGGTAACTCAAAGACCGAAGTTTAAAAAATACTTCTCTCTAATTAATCTTCAAAATTTGTTTTTAAAATTAGGAGGAGTATCAGAAGTTATAACTGTTACTTCTAAAGTTGAGCAATGCCGAGATGAAAAGGATAATTTTCTTTTGGCACTAGCAATGGATGGTAAAGCAACTCATTTAATCACAGGTGATAAAGGCTTATGGCTAAGTTCTAACTAGGGCAGCATTTTTGTATTATCTAATATGGACATGTTGCTATTTGCTTAAAACTTAAAGAATGTCATTTCGTAGTGCAACGGAGAAATCTTTGCCGCTTATAGTAACAGGCTACATGGTCAAGATTCCTGCGGAATGACTTGCAGGAACGGTTTTAGTGGAATATATAAGCATTTTAGCTGTATTGTTTAGAACTTAGCCGTTATTAGTTATTAATCAATCGGATTGTACTATCACGATGAAACACCACCAGCGGCCGAATAATTACAGGTTTATCCATAAATGATTCTATCAGACAAAATATCCAACTCACCAAAATAAAACTGTATATTTCAGTTATGAATTTATTCAATCAAAAAATAGCCGACAAAATAAAAAATGCTATTATTAAAAAAGATCCTGATGCCGAAGTAATTCTATTTGGATCAAGGGCAAGGGGCGAAAATAAGATTGAATCTGATTGGGATGTTCTGATTTTAATTAACTCAGTACTGGTTGACTGGAAAACAGAAAAAAAATATAGAGAAGAGCTTTTTAATGTTGAACTTGAGACTGGGCAACCAATTTCCACTTTTGTGTTTTCAAAAAAAGACTGGCAAACAAAACATTCAGTTACTCCTCTCTATAAAAATATCAAAAAAGATGGTATTCGCTTATGACTGGCTCTAAGAAAGATTACATCAATTATCGTATCGAGAAATCTGCTGAAATTTTTGAAGATGCCAGTCTACTTGCCAATAATGGAAGATGGAACTCTTGTGTA
>CAZZML010000212.1:0-5793 GCA_964654735.1 uncultured Roseivirgaceae bacterium
TGCACTTAGGGCTTTCATTACAAATCCCCAATGAATAATGCGGGCTAACGGAGTGGCTTAATCAGAAAATAAGGTATCAACCTGATGTTTGCAGCCTATCATAAAACTTATAAAGAAGAATAATTTCCAAAATAATGGCAGGAACCATAGCAATAAGACCTAAAAAGGCTAAAAAGAAGGTGATAAAAAAGGCACCAACAATAATTTCGAATACTCCTGCCACGCTGGATATTACACCTAATTTTTTCCCCAATAGAAGTAAAGCGATTCCAAACACAATATCAATACCTCCAAAGGCAACTGCCTCTGTTCCTTTAATCAGGTAAAATTCACTCCAAGCCATATTAGGATCAAAAGAAATGATATCGTAAAATTCTATTACCACTAAAGAAGCAATCATTAAGTAAGAAGCAATTTTTAACAGAGCGTTTTCGAAGTATTTGGCAATTTCTATAAAGCCAATCATAAAAAACATGTAGGTAAGCGCAACCATTATTTTAGTGGCAGTGTACATTAATGGAAAATAATAGGGAAGGTCTTCTTCAAACCTAACAAAGTCGAGACCTGATTCAAGAATGCCTAATACAAAGTAAATTATTCCTGCGATCCAAGCAATTTTAACCCATTTAACAGAAGCTTTCTTCTGAATAGATTGCTCTATTTGACCTACATTATAATCGAGTGCGTCTAATATAATTCTAATGGTATATTCACGAGGTGTTACCTCTCCAGCTTCAATACGTTGAAGTGTTCGTACATTGATATTGCAAAGTTCAACTAGCTCCTCTTGTGTGAGCCGTTTCTTTTGTCTGAGATCTATGATGGTTTTGCCTAATTGTGGTTGTTCTAAATTTTGCATACTTGTTTTTTTGAGGCAATACTAAAGGTAGTAGGTTTTTGCTTCAAATTTATCGCCCGTATTAAGCCCGACTTTTGCACGGCATTTGTGAAAAAGCTTTAATTTTCGCACTGAAGGGTATTTCGAAACCCTGATGGCTATAGGGGGAGAAATATTAAGCTCCAAGACTTGCATAATGGCCAAGACTCCTACGGAGTGACTTGCTTAGAGTATAAAAAAAGGCGACTCCCTCTTGGAAACCGCCCTATTAAATAAAAGAAACTAAAGTTTATAAATCAATGTCGTTGAGTTAAGCCCATACGTCATTGCGAACCCCTTCCTAAGTTTCTATTTTTACAGATAAGAGAATGGGGTGCAGCAATCTGTTATAGTTTAAAACAGATTGCCACATCCTATTTACATAGTTAACGTTTTTAATTTTATGTTAGGATTCGCAATGACGTTCTTATCTGTTGTTTCCCTATGCTGATCCGCCAAATGGTTGGACTGTTTGCCTACCCTTTGCACGGCTAGGGAGGCGAACCGAACGCAGACCTTGCTTCGTCATAGCTTTAGCGAAGGCAAGCAGTGACAAAAACCTTAACTAAACGACATTGGTTTACAAATTAGAATAAGTCTCGCTGTAATAGAGCATTTGCTTCGTAAAATCAGCGGGGTATTCCACTTTTACATCAGTAATATTCCCGGCATCATCCATTACAGGCACCAACTTAGGATTAATAAATCCACCATAAGGCGCAGACTTTAGTTTAGCTGCTCTTTCGAGTACTTCTTTATGAAGCTCTTGATCAACTTTAACGCCATAATTTTCAATTAAGGCTTTACCTGCTTCAAAATCTCCTTCTGATTTTATACGTTGGATTTCTCTGAGCAACTGTCCGAATAAGTCGTGCAGTTTTTCATAATCATTTACTACGAAATAGGTTTTACCATCTTTTGTTTTTCGCTCAATTACATTTTCCTCAGCTCCTTTTTCAAAAGCCCATTTGGCAATCATTTGTCGGTTACGCATATGTGCTTCTTCAATATCATCGCCTACAGCTAACCTACGTAATTGCAGCATAAGCCCATTTCGAATATAGCTATCGTAGGTTTCCTTGCCAACCTCAAGGCTTGGAACTAAGCCAAGATCGACCAATTTTTGGTCGTACAAGTAATATAAGGCAACCAAGTCCGCTCTTCCTTCCTCTAATGCAGAGGCATAACTTTTTAAGGTTTCTTTAGGAGTACCTACGCCCTCGTTAAGTTTACCGGAAGCATGGCCTACCACTTCGTGCAAGGCTGTGTGCATATCACCGCCAACATCTCCAAACTCTTTGGCACGGGCAATTTCTTCTTCGCTATAGGCAAACTCCTTTAAAAATCCAGAACCGCCAGCCTTGCCATAGGCAGCCACAATATTGCCTAAACTTACTGATTTTGATCCGTGTGCAGCTCTAATCCAATTAGAGTTTGGCAGGTTAACACCAATAGGGGTTGATGGAGAAGCATCACCTGCTTCGCCTGCAACGTTTACTACTTTATATGTTACACCTACCACTTTGGCTTTTTTATGTTCGTCCATTATGGATGAGTTGTCTTCGAACCATTGTACATTATCCGATAACACTTTCATCCTCTGCGATGCTTCAAAGTCATTTATTTCTACAATAGTTTCATAAGAGCCTCTGTAGCCTTTAGGGTCGTTATATACTTCGATAAAGCTGTTTATATAATCTATATCTCCCTCTGTAGCCGCTACCCAGGCTACATTATACTCGTCCCAGGTTTCCAAACTTCCGGTTTTGTAGTATTCTACAAGCAGGTCTAAGGCTTTTTTTTGAGGTTCATTTTCGGCAACAGTTGCCGCCTTTTCCAACCAATAAATAATCCGTTCAATGGCCGCTCCATAAAGTCCATCAACTTTATACACATCTTCTGAAATGGAACCGTCTTCGTTTCTAACTAGTCTGGAATTTAAGCCATACGAAAGAGGCTTATCTCCTGCTTTTGCTAATAAGGGTGCATAAAAGGCATCTACTTCTTCCGCAGTAATATCCGGGTCGTAAAAATTAACTGCCGAACCCTTAACCAACCCTTTGCTGGCATCGAGGTTTACTTTTTTAGCATCAACTACTGGGTCAAATAAAATATCTACAACCTCTGCAGATAACTCGGTATTTGTAGAAGTTAAAAGCTCTCCTAGGTATTCTTTCGAAAACTCCGGTATTATCTTAGCGTTCGAATAATGGTGATGGATTCCGTTAGAGAACCATATACGCTTAAGATATACTTCAAACTGTTTCCAGCTTTCGGCATTCTTGTCTCCACTATAGTTTTTGTAAATATTTTCTAATGCTTTTCTAATGGAAAGGTTATGACGATAGTTCATATCGTACATAATATCTCTTCCTTCTAAACCTGCCTGAGTTAGGTAATACACCAATGTTTTTTGGCTTGTGCTCAGTTTATCAAATCCCGGTATTTTATAACGGATAATTTTTAAATCAGCGAACTGTTCCGTTAAATACTGGAAATCATCTTCAGGAGCAGATTTTTTTTCTTCTTTCGCAGCAGGGGTACAACTTATGGCAAATGCAAATAGCAGTAGTAGCCAATAATTTTGTTTACTTGGTTTCATTTTTATATTGTTTGATTGGTTTCATTATGATTTTTATTTCGAACTGCAACTTAAAACAAGATTTATTAAAACTCAATAGAATAAGTCAGCTCAAAAGGTGATTTATGTAATTTTTACTCTATAGATACCACAATTGCCACACCATTTACAAACACAACCTGGCTTCTTTTTTCATTAGGAATTAATCCAAGTGCTTGAATTGTTACAGTCTCTTCAGTTATTCCTTTTGTTTTTAAATGTTGCATTAACGTTTCCCCATAATGAGGCGTTCTATCGTTATGATATACCGGCACTTTTTCCCATGTTTCAATCGAGTCTATTCCACTCATTCTGGCTTGATATTCATTGGCAATTAGGGTGTCTTCCAATATTGTTGTTCCAAGACTATCGTTCATTTCCATAAGCAAGGAGTCTTTCTGCGTATTGTTCATGCTATCCACATCAATGGCAGGCAACATTACTTTTATACTGTCATACTTTATTTCGGTTAACCAATGAAGTTGGATGCTATCTTCGTGATAGTTTTCCTGGTAGATGTCAATCTTGAATTTCAACTCTTTATGTTGCTTAATGAGGCGGGCAAGCCTTAGCACTTCAAAGTTAGAAGAGGCTGTAATGGTGCTCGAAAGTGTATCAAACACAATGCCTCCAATATTAAAACTAGCACCAGTTTTTACCGTTGTAAGTTCTACTTTTGGATATTCTCTTCTAGAGCTTCTAAGTTCTTCTACATTTATAATTTCGGTTTTAAAAGCCAACTTGCCCGACCGGTCTTCGTAGGTAATTTCAAAAGTACTTCCTTCGGTTAAAACGGCCACAAAATCACCTGTTTCCTTCTCCGTTCTAACTCTCGACACCAATTTGCTTGTATTATAATTATTAATTCTAATGTCTAATGAATGTGGAGCACCTTGGTCATCCACTACTTTGCCCATCATCATTATTACATCTTGTGGCCTGAACTTATTAGGCACTTTGGCCTTCACAATACCGTTAAATCCTTTGTCGTTTTTGCGCGTAAAGTAGGCAAAATCGGTTCTTAGCGACATACTCATATAACGATCATCACCGGCAGTATTTGCAAACTCTACATTAATGGGTTGGCTCCATTCTCCTGCTTCTAAGGCTGACATCCATAGGTCTAGTCCTCCTTTTCCACCTGGCCTGTCTGATGAAAACACCAAGGTTTTATTATCACTTAATATTCTTGGCGACAATGTATTACCTTGATTGAGGTAGTCTGGGAGCTTTACAGCTTCTTTCCAGGCAGGGCCTCGGCCTTTGTTTTTTTCACTTACATAAATTTGGCAGCCTTTGGCAGTTTCAGAAGCAATTCTGCTGCAGCGCATAAAATAAATCTTCTGGTTGTCAGGACTTATGGAAGGGTCTCCTTCATCCATATTAGTATTTAAAGGTTTGCCCGGATTTCTTGCTCTTCCCCAACTTGAAGACCCTTTTTTCGTCACCCAAATATCGTAACCGCCTAAACCATCTGGCTTGCGAGAAGAAAACCAAATAGCCTCTCCAGTATTATCTAAAAAATAGCCACCAGTATTATTAAGTCTCATTGGGTGTAAGGCGGTAATTTCTTTAGGGTCATCCCATCTACCCGATTTATAATGTGTCATTTCCATCACCATCTCCCCCGAATTGGAGTAGTCGGTAAGGTAAATCATCATTTTTCCATTGCCACTAATGGCCGGCACAATATTGTTTTTAGATGTGTGGTTCACATTTCGAGGTAAAAACTCTTCTTGAGCCAAAAGAGTGCTTGGAACAGTTATTAAGACAATTAGAATAATTCGGTTCATAAGCCAAAGGGTTTAGATTAGCTAAATTACGTATTTAGTGTAAACTAATAAAAACACTAATGAACTCTTTGCTATTTTTTCTTCGCTCAGAGGTGCTTTGCAAGGGACTCAGTAGATTATATTTTACCCAGAGAAGTTCCTTTGTAAGTGCCGCTGAGGTGGTAGCCATAGTACCATCTTGGCTCAAGAGTAGAATTTAGGGCTAATTTCTATGTATATTAACTAGGTTCAGGTTAAAAGCATTTTTTAAAGCTCTTAATATTGGCTCTGCTATCGTTTCCCGCAGATAACGCATATTGTCGCTAATTTTTTTCTGCGTAAATCAGCGACAATATGCGGGAGAAAAACATAGGGGTGTAAATGAACTATGAGTAATGATGAGTGTATTTTACTGTACTTATTAGAACGTAACCGATTTTAGTAAACAAACAACTTGCAATCGGTCTTCTTTATCTAACCTGAATAATTCATGAATAATCTATTACGCATTCCAATTGCCAACC
>CAZZML010000213.1:0-5787 GCA_964654735.1 uncultured Roseivirgaceae bacterium
GAAACCAAAACCCTCTCATTATGAAACACTTATGAGCTTAGCCTGACGGCTATGGCCCATTGAGGGACTGAGTTCGACCTAATATGGTCAGCTTTTAAGCGTCCCGATGGCTATCGGGATCATAAACAACTCATCAACCTGCAAGCAAAAAAACAACATTGTGCAACGAATAAACGGTCTATTTAATGCAAAAAATGCAACGATAAATTTGTGAGTGCAGCGAATAATCTATATTTTCGTTGCAAAGTGTGCAACGAATGAAAGCTTTCATACATCAAAAAGGTAATTGGCCAGATTTAACTTGGAGGAGTGATGATTTTGTTAACCTGTTGAGTGAAGCAAGAAATCTACAAGGAAGGCTAATTGGGAAAATGGAATCTTTAGGTTTTGATTTGAGAAATGAAGCTTTACTTGATACATTAACATTAGATGTTTTAAAATCAACAGAAATTGAAGGTGAGATTTTAAATCCAGACCAAGTCCGTTCATCAATTGCACGAAGATTAGGAATGGAAATAGCTGGATCAGTTGAATCTGACAGGAATGTAGATGGAATGGTTGAAATGATGATTGATGCAACACATAATTGCTTCAAGCCATTGACAGCCGAAAGGCTTTTTGATTGGCACGCTGCATTATTCCCAATGGGAAGAAGTGGGATGTACAAGATAACTGTTGCAAACTGGCGTAAAGACACAACTGGGCCAATGCAAGTTGTATCTGGTGCAATGGGAAAAGAAAAAGTTCATTTTCAAGCTCCTGATTCAGCTTTAATAGAAAAAGAGATACAACAATTTTTGGAATGGTTTAATAAAAACAGGAATATTGATTTAGTGATAAAAGCGGCAATAGCTCATTTTTGGTTTGTTACAATTCATCCTTTTGAAGATGGGAATGGACGTTTAACAAGAGCACTAACTGATATGTTATTGGCACAATCTGATAAAAGCACACAACGATTTTATAGTATGTCGGCTCAAATCAGATTGGAAAGAAAACAATACTATGAGATACTTGAAAAAACACAAAAAGGAAGTCTTGATATTACTGAATGGATAAAATGGTTTTTGAGTTGTTTAATAAACGCCTTAAAATCAACAAATACAATATTGATGCGGGTTTTATTTAAAGCTGACTTCTGGAATAGATATTCAAAAACAAATATAAACGAGAGACAGAAAAAATTATTAAACAAATTATTAGATGGGTTTGATGGCAAATTAACTTCATCTAAATGGGCAAAAATTGCAAAATGTTCAAAAGACACAGCAATTCGAGATATTAATGACTTGATAAGTAAAGATATATTACAAAAAGAATCGGCAGGAGGAAGAAGTACAAATTATGAACTAAAAAAAATGCCAGCAGGTAAACACTAGCTAAAATTGCATAAAGCCGGTTTAAATCTCTCACTTTAGCCAGAGCGTTAATTGTTTTTTGGCAGACCGACCCTGTAACTACCTGCATCTAATTTGACCCACTCCACAAAGCTTATACCAAAAGCCTCACTTGGACTTTATGGACATGCACTATTTACCCCAATACGAAATTCCAGGCCAGTTATCAGTTCTAAACGGAGCTGCCGGCAGCCCTTCTTTGTTATAAAGGTTAACATCTTCCGGATTGTTGGCCCAGGCATATCGAACAGCCACCGGTTTTGCTACTTCGCTGCAAGTTAATACAACCATATTTTTACCTTCGATACGGGCTTTTGCCCAATAAAATTTCCTGTCCTCTCCTGCCACAGCAAACCCATTTACATAGCCATATTGGTTGTTAACCATAAGTCCTGATCCGGTTTCTTTAAACTTAATTCTAATTTTATTTCCAGCAATTTCCATAGATTCGTACATGGGGCTTGAATAAACTATGTCTTGGTTATAGGCTATTTTTAGTGCGGATAAAGCTAAACGTTTACCTACATCTTGTTTGTTTTTAGGATGCACATCATCCGCCTCGCCTATGTCAAGGGCTACGGCCATGCCCGTATTAGGCAATTTGTTAAGAGCCACGGTTTGTGCTTCGCGTAGTTCTGCCCAGTTAGCATCTTCCGGTTGGCTAACTGGCTGCATAAAGTTGGCCAGTTGCACAAACAGAAAAGGAAAATCCCCTTGCCCCCATTTTTTTCTCCAGGAGTCAATCATAGCAGGAAACAAACTGCGGTATTGGTGGGCACGAAGTTCATTTGACTCACCCTGATACCAGGTTACACCACGGATTCCGTACGGAATAATTGGTGCTATCATACCATTATAAAGTGCCGAAGGGCTATTGAAAAACACAGATTCCTCCTTTGTTTGTTTTTTGCCTTCTTCAATATCTTTTATATAATTGGCGTATGCCTTTCTTAACCATTCTACCTTATTGGTATAGGCCAGCCAATCAGTAAGAATTGGTTTAAGTTGCGGGTTATTGGCCAATGTATCATGTGGTGTCCAGGCTTCTGCAACAGTTCCGCCCCAGGAAGCACTTATTATACCTACCGGAACATTTAGCTCCTGGTATATTTTTCGTATAAAATAATACCCTGTAGCCGTAAACCTGCCCACGTTGGTTGAATCGCACTCCTCCCATGTATTTAGCCAATAGTTTTCGCCTTTTATGTTAGGGTTAACCTCATCCAATGGTTTTGCGGCTCGTGCTTTATTAACTTGAAAATGCCGGATTTGTGGAAAATTGGCAGCTGCTATTTCTTCTTCGGCATTAGTAGTTTTGGCCACTTTCATAGCCATATTAGATTGCCCAGAACAAATCCAGACTTCGCCTACAAGTACATTGTTGATAACAATTTTGTTTTTGCCCGATATTATAAGCTGAAACGGCCCTCCACTTTTTAATGGACCAATAGATAATGTCCACTTTCCGTCAGCCCCTGTTTTAGTTTTTGAGCTATGCTTTCCAAGTTTTACCACCACTTTTTCTCCCGGATTTGCCCAACCCCATACAGGCACTTTCATTTCACGCTGAAGTATCATATTATCGCTAAAAATTGCCGGAAGTCTTACATCTGCATAAGCAATGCCTGTGCAGATAAAAAGGAACAGAAAAAGGGCACTTGTTTTTTTCATACTTTAAAAAAGTTATAAAGACCACTTTTTGCCTCTGGTTGCTTCTTCTACAGAAATACAACCTAATTGTACTCCTGGAATGGGGTCGTAGGCTAAAACATGCTCACCAACCTGTTCACTTGTTGTATAAGCCCACATTACCTTAGACCTTAAATCGGTAAGGGCTGCTAAAACCAATGCATCATGTTCGTTGTTCTCAAAAGTTTCTTTTTCCTTTTTAGTAGCCCGCAGATATTTGGCCAACAAAACATCATAGTCTTTGGTTTTTAAGCTATTAACCTCTTTCTCCGGCAAACCCAATTCTTTCATAATAGCTCCAATTCTTTCTTTAAAAATTGTTTGTTTCTGTGTATCAAACGCTTTATCAGCAAGCAAATCGATAAACTCTGCTACATTTACATCAAGTGCTCCCGGGGTAGCTTCTGTTTTGGGCAGTATCAGGTCGGCTAAATTTTTAACAACCACACCTTCGTTTACAGATAAAAACGTTGGAACCCATTTGGCATCTTCGGTTTTGCAGCTTTGTAATAAGCTAAAAATGGTTGGTGCAGCAATTACGTTTCCTATTGAAAGGCCTACCCCTTTTAGTGCATCTCTTCTGTTCATAGTACTAGGGTTTCATTTTCTTAAATTCTTTAGCAGCATGGTTTGCAGCTCTGGCTGTTAAGGCCATGTAAGTAAGCGATGGGTTTTGGCAGGCAGAGGATGTCATACATGAGCCATCGGTAACATATACATTAGGAACAGTATGAATTTGGTTATTGCCATTTAACACAGAAGTTTTTGGCTCTCTGCCCATGCGTGCTGTACCCATTTCGTGTATTCCTATACCGGGCGAACCTGGTTTATTGTATGTTTTAACATCTTTAAAGCCGGCTTTTTCAAGCATTTCCTTTGCTTGTTGCATCATGTCTTCCCTCATTTTTAATTCATTCTCCTTCCATTCCACATCAAAAGTTACGGTTGGTAGCCCCCATTCATCCGGCTTATTATAGTCAAGGGTTATTTTATTATCGTGGTAAGGCAAGCATTCTCCAAAACCTCCTAAATGCATTCTCCAACCCGGGGGTTCCAGTATTTTTTCTTTAAAATCGGCTCCATACCCATACTCAGCAATAAGGCCTGAAATATCTGCCCTGCTGGCTCCACCCTGGTAGCCATAACCCCTTAAAAACGCTTGTTTGGTTTCTTTGTCTCCTAAATTTCTAAACCGGGGCAGATATACTGCATTGGGTCTTCTCCCTTTATAATACTTGTCTTTATAGCCATCTACTTTGGCGGAGGCTCCTGCTCTCATGTGGTGATCCATTATATTATGCCCTAGCTCCCCGCTATCATTGCCTAAGCCATTAGGAAATCGCTTAGATTTAGATTGCATTAAAATAGAAGCTGACGCAATAGTAGAAGCACAGCAAAAAATAATTTTTGCATTAAAAATAAGGGTTTCTTTCGTTTCGGCATCAATTACTTTAACTCCGGTAGCACGTTTTAATGTATCGTCATATATAATTTCATGTGCAATTGAGTGGGGTCTGAGGGTCATATTTCCGGTACGTTCTGCTGCTGGCAATGTAGAGGCATTACTACTAAAATAGCTTCCAAACGGGCATCCCCTCGAACACCTGCGCCTGAACTGGCACTTATTTCTACCTTCATAACTTTTGCCTCCGGTTATATGAGCCGTTCTTCCAATGATCAGTTTCCTGTCTTTGTAGTTTTTAGCCAAACTTTCTTTCATATACCTTTCAACGCAATTCATCTCCATAGGTGGCTCAAACACACCATCCGGCAATTGTGGTAATCCTGCCTTTTCTCCACTTACACCAATATAATCCTCCACATGGCTGTACCAAGGGGCAAGGTCTTTATACCTTATAGGCCAGTCAACAGCTATACCCTCTTTTTTATTTGCCTCAAAATCCAGGTCGCTTAACCGGTAACTTTGCCTTGCCCATGTAATAGAGCGCCCACCCACATGGTATCCTCTTATCCAGTCAAAACTTTTTATTTCGTTATAAGGATGCTTTAAATCGTTTACAAACCAATCTTTGTTTACCTCTTTAGTAGTATAACCAGATCGACCTTGTTTTAACTGCTTTTTCAAGTCTTCCTGCGATGTCTCCCCCCTTAGTTCGAGATCCCACGGGTCTTTGTACATATAAGGGTAATCTTTGATATGCTCTATCATTCGCCCACGCTCCAAAACCAACGTTTTTAACCCATTTTCGCAAAGCTCTTTTGCTGCCCAGCCGCCTGAAATACCAGTACCTATTACGATTGCATCATACTCCTTTTGCATTTTCATTAATCAGGGTTTTATACTTTTCTTTTTATTTACTCGAAAATACCTGTTTTGTAATTTATTATTGTTCAATTTATTTCAGTGAAATTATCTATACAAATAAGCATGCTTTAAATGCTATGTATTTGTGGCTGTTTTAAAGCAAAAGAAGCAAAAAATTAACATACAATAGTGCAATTTCGATTTTGAAAATTTGAGATAAGGAACGCAACGGGTAATTTATTGCTTTGTGAACTCAGGTTTATAGTTACTTTAATTAACATTGGGTGAATAGTTGCATTCTTGTTTTTATGCGAACGATGCGATAGTTACAACTAAATGTGCTTGTAGTTAACTCAAACGGCTTGCTGTATAATTGGTAGTTATGGCTAAGTTCTAATTAATACAGCTAAAATGCTTATATATTCCACTAAAACC
>CAZZML010000214.1:0-5726 GCA_964654735.1 uncultured Roseivirgaceae bacterium
GCTTATCGCTTCAGAGAATCGCTCAATCTAGGAGTAAATCAGTTACATATTGCTTATTTACTGAATCTAATTTAAACCATCCGCTCTATTAATAATCATAGGACTTAATGATTATGAGTTCGGCACGACAAAATGGGTTATAAATTTTAATTATATTATGGTTATATAAACAAATGTTAAGTTTGAGGCTTGAAACCACTTATGTGCAAAAGCCGTTAGCTTATAATTAAAATGAAATTTCTTTATATACATATTTTCATGCTACTACTTGTCATTTCAGCCAACTCCCGGCTATTGGCTCAGCGAACCTGTGGGACAGTAGATTATATGAATAATCTGAAAAATAAAGAGACAAAAGAATCTCTTGAAAATTGGATTTTGCAGAAACAGATTGAATCTCCACTTGGTGGTCAAAAATCGTATAATGCAGATGGAGTAACCGTTTACCGAATACCGGTTGTAGTACACGTTGTACATAAAGGAGAAGCTGAAGGTGACGAAACTAATATTTCGGAAAATCAAATTCTTTCGCAAATAGCCGTGTTAAATGAAGACTTTAGAAAGTTAAATGCAGATAGCATTAACATTCCCGCTGAATTTAAACCATTATACAGCAATATTGGGTTTGAATTTATAATGGCTAAACGCGACCCTAATAACCAAGCAACCAACGGAATTGTTAGGGTAAATGGAGGCCAAAATTTATGGTCAATGTCAGAAGATGTTGACCTAAAAGCAACAAGCTATTGGCCTTCAGAGGACTATCTTAATATTTGGGTAGCTCCTCTTAGTGGAGCATTTTTGGGTTGGGCTCAGTTTCCTCAATCCGATATTTTAGATGGGCTGGATCCGCCCTATAATGCAAATACAGATGGTGTAGTAATTACCTACAATGCATTTGGCTCCATAGCAAAAGACCCAGCCGCCAACTTGCAACCTAATTTTAATCTGGGCAGGACTGTAACCCATGAAGTTGGGCACTTTTTTGGCCTTCGGCATATTTGGGGAGATGGAGGTTGTGGAATAGATGATTATGTTAGCGACACTCCTTTAGCTGAAGATGATTATACAGGCTGTCCAACAATGGGAACATCTACTACCTCATGCGGTTCGCAAGATATGTTTATGAACTACATGGATTATGTTTATGATGACTGCATGAACATTTTTAGCATCGGTCAAAAAGATCGTATGATTATCATTATGGAAAATAGTCCAAGAAGACTAAGTCTAACAAATTCTGCTGGGCTATTGCCTCCTATTAGCAAAGATTTAGCCTTAACAAAATTCATCTCTCCCACTTTGGGTATTTGCAATGCACAAGTTACCCCAATTATTGAAGTAAGAAATACTGGAGTTTTGGATTTAACCTCTGCCAATATTTCGCTTTATGTTAATAATGTGTTAGTGGATAACCAGACCTTTAATTTTAATATAACTGTAAACCAAACCGTTGAGCTAACGTTTAATCTAGTTTCGTTAAGTGAGTATGGAAACCTAGTCTTTAAAGCCGAAATAAATACACTTAATGGCACAACTGATGAAAATCCAGACAATAATATACTAACTCAAACAAGCTTGAGAGCAGAAACCGTAACTGGTTTATTCGAAGATTTTTCTTCGGATAACTCGCAATGGACGATTCGAACCAGTGAAGAGTCAAGTGCTTTAAATAAAGAGCAAGTTGTGTTCTACTCTAATGTTAATAATAATGCGGCTGTTTTTAATTACTATAAAACAGAAACAAGCTCAGATGCTTACATATCACCCAAACTAATTTTAGAAGCTAATCCCCAAAAATTGATATTTGACTACTCCTATGCATATAGGAACTTGGAGGATGAACTTTATTTAAGAATTTCTTCTGATTGTGGAAATACATTCAATGATGTTCTTTTTTCAGCTGTAGGAGAATCACTTTCAACTTCGTCAGAAGTGCCCGTTGCATTTTACCCTTCAACAGCGCAAGATTGGCAGCAGGTGCAAGTTGATCTTACAAGTTATGCTAATCAAGAAGTGGTGTTTTCGTTCTCAGGAAATTCAAATGGAGGAAATCATATTTTCTTAGATAACATTAAAGTGATTGATAATTCCTATAATGACATTGCCCTGATCGGTCTCGCAAACCCTGCTACAACTTGCAGTTCGCAAAATGAGTTTAGTTTGTGGGTTGAAAACAAAGGCTCGGCACAACTCAATGATTTGTCGATTGAAACTATATTAGGCTCAACCAACTCAACCATAAATTATCCTCAACTTAACTTATTACCAGGAGAGCGCATCAACCTAATGCTACCTACTATTGATTTTGAAGGTTCTGCAGAATTATCAGTTTCGCTAATTAATGATGACGGTGATAATTCAAATAATAGCTTTACTCAAACCATAGTATCTCAAACATCAACAACAGTTCCGCTCAGAGAAAAATTTAATGCAAATGAGCTACAAGAAGGTTGGGCAATATCAAGAAACCCTCCAAATACCCTCAATTGGAAAGTGAACAACAACAGATTAGAGTTTCTAGCTGAAAATAGCTCTACAAAGGGCTTATCAGAATTAATCATTTTACCACCCCTCGATTTAAGTAATTTATCATCAGCATCTATGCACTTCGACTTTGCCTATGCGTATAACGGCTTTAACGAAGAACTATTAAGGGTTAAAGTATCTAACGATTGTGAGCAACCTTATCAAACCCTATTTATTCAAGGAGGTGAAGAACTAGCAACTAATTTTACCACAACCTCCTGGCTACCTGATGGTAACTCTGACTGGAAAGACATTTATGTAGATTTAACAGAGTTTGCTGGAAACGAAAATGTACAAATAGTAATTGAGGTAGTAAGTGCAAAAGGTAATAATGCTTTTATAGACAACATTGAGCTTTATGCTTCTAACATTGAGTTCCCGTTAAATTTAGTTGAAAATACTATTACTGCCTATCCCAATCCAAGCTCTAACGGACTAATTAATATTAGTTTTAACCTGCAAGAACAACAACCTGCAAAATTGCTAATTTATAATGCTCAGGGTAGTTTTATTTATGAAGAAGATATAGAAAATGCATTAAATCAAACCTTTGAAATTACGACTGCTTACTTTCAAAATGGCATTTATTTTGCTCGGTTAGTTGGTAACCAGATAGATATTTCAAGGTCATTTATTGTTAGTCAATAGATAAAGTTACTCATCATTATTGCTGGCTCTATCCAACAACTTTTGGCTAATAGCTTTTTTAGCCTTAGCTCCTAATTCTTTTAAACGTTCTGTTTGGCTAACTAAATTGCCTTTCCCTTCGGTAAGTTTACCCATCGCATCCTGATAACTTGTTTTAGTAGCCTCTAATGATTTACCTACCTTGATCAAATCTTGAGTAAAGCCCTCAAACTTATCATACAAAGTTCCTCCAACTCTTGCAATCTCAAGTACATGCTTGGTCTGTTTATCTTGTCGCCATATATAGGCCACCGTACGCATAACTGCAAGCAAAGTACTTGTGGTTACTAATATTATATTTTTTTCTAATGCATAATTATAGAGGGTATCATCGTGCTGAACAGCCACATGAAATGCAGGCTCAACAGGAATAAACATCATTACATAATCTGGTGCATTCAGCCCATATAAATCCTGGTAATTTTTTTCGCTCAAATCTTTAATTTTTTCGCGAACAGATACTAAATGTTGTTTTAAATAAGTGGTTGATTTTTCTTCATCTTCCTCCCCAACAAATCTTTCATAAGCAGTTAACGACACCTTAGAGTCTATAATTAAATGTTTTTCCTCAGGTAAATTAATAACAAAATCTGGCCGTTTAAGATTACCATCATCATCACGAATGGCACTTTGAGTGGTAAAGTGAATTTCTTTTTCAAGTCCTGCTTTTTCTAACAGCAGTTCTAACTGCAATTCCCCCCAATCTCCTTGTATTTTAGAGTCTCCTTTAAGTGCTTTAGTTAAGTTTTCTGCTTCTTTAGTAATTTGTAGGTTCGACTCCTTTAACGCTGAAATCTGCTCCTTCAAAGTCGCATTCCATGCTAAACTGTCTTTATTCGATTTTTCAACCTTCTGCTCAAAAGTAATTATTCGTTCTTTTAGTGGACCCAACAAATCGTTTAGGTTTGTCTTATTTTGTTCCGTAAACTTTTTGCTTTTATCCTCTAATATTTTGTTTGCTAAGTTTTCAAAACGTGTTTCCAGCACTTTAGACTCTTGTTCAAACCTGCGTACTAAATTTTCATTGTCCGATTCAGCTTTAGCCAACTTAATTTCTAAAGCTAATACCTTTTCGCGTTCATTCTTTAAGTCATTCTCATCTTCTACTCTTCTTTCATTAGCTTCAGCCAATTGCAAAAGCAAACTATTCTCTTTCTGATGAATGAGTTTTTTGAGAAAAACAAAAATAACTACTGCTCCTAATACTAGCCCTGCTGCAAAAAATAATATTTCCACTTTCTTTTTTTCTGCCAAGATAAAAAAATAAGAGCATCGGATTCGATAATCATCTTCTTTTATTATCATTACGCCTGCATGAAAAAGACAAGCTCATTATTCTTTACTATTCTCATATTAACAATTTCTTTACAAAAAGTTTTTGCGCAAGAGCTTAGTCTAGCACATTATGTTACTGCCAAGGAATTGGTCAAGATAGACAGCCTCGATTTGGCTTTAATTGAACTAGATAGTGCAATTAAAACAGCTCCCAAATTTGCAAAAAGCTATGCCCTGAAAGGTAAAATATGGGAATTAAAAAACGAACACCGAAGAGCAATTAACCAATACAGTTTGGCCATTCTTCACGACCCAAACAACACCGAACTTTACCTTAAAAGAGCAACCTTACATTTTAAACTTAAAGATCATCGAGACTATGTACTTAATGATATAAATGAAGCCATAAGGTTAAAGCCGTCTAATGGAGATTTTCAAGAGTTGAAAGCATATTATTATGCGCATACATTAAATTCAAAATCTCTAAAACCAGATTTTCAAAATGCAATAATTGCTATGAACAAGGCCATAGAAATTGATGTTAATGTGGCTAGATATTATATGAAAAGAAGTAGTTACAAACTAAAAAATGAACAAAAATTATCTTCTTTACTAGACATTAATAAAGCCATTGAAATAGATGGTGAAAACGCATTGATTTTCTACCAAAGGGCACTTATAAAATATGTCATGGGAGATTTTAGAACTTCTTTAAATGATATCAACAGAACAATTGAACTTGAAGATCAATCTATAGACTACTTCCAGCTTCGAGGAAATATTTACTTTAACTTAAAAAAATACGAATCTGCTTATAAAGATTACTCTGTTACTATCAATTTAATTTTCAATCAAATAGCTCAGTCTAAATCTAAAATAAGCTCCAAAAGCCAACTAAATCTAAAATTAAGGCAGACATTGCTCCTAAGGGGCATGTCCTTAGTGCATGGCAATAAACCTTACGATGGTTGCGATGATTTTAACAGAGCTTTAAAAATGGGCGAAAGTAAGGCAACCAACTATATACATCAGTACTGTAACTAGTAGTGCGTTCCTATCTTAAAGTAATAGTTTAATCTCTATTTGAAAAAGAATGTTTTATCTACATTAAGATATAATAGATTAAACTAAATGCAATAAAAGCATTAGTTGGCAATATAGATTTTAAGGTTACCGAGTATGAGAGTCAGCACTTCAAAAATCAGGAACAAACAATACTCCATAAAAAAAGGGTT
>CAZZML010000215.1:0-5704 GCA_964654735.1 uncultured Roseivirgaceae bacterium
TTTAAACCAATAAGAAAATGAAGAATTTTATATACACACTCCTGTTTATTTTCTCTGGTTCAGCGGTAATGGCACAATTGCCTCAGCCTGCCAAACCACAATCCGATGCCATTCTTTTAAAAGGTGGAATAGCCCATTTGGGTAATGGTAAGCTAATTCAAAATTCATTAATTGGGTTTGATGAAGGCAAAATTACTTTGGTAGGCGATGCCACCAAATCTAAAATTGATGTGGCCGGCTATACGGTTATTGATATTACAGGTCAGCATGTTTACCCTGGTTTTATTTTGCCAAACACTAATTTAGGATTAGAAGAAGTAGGTGCTTTAGATGCTACCAAAGATGCGAATGAAACAGGGCTGATAAAACCTCATATCCGGTCGTTGGTAGCCTATAATACCGATAGTAAAATACCTCCAACACTTAGGTATAACGGAATATTGCTGGCAGAAACCACGCCAATGGGTGGCCGAATTTCAGGCACCTCTTCAGTAATGAATCTTGATGGGTGGAACTGGGAAGATGCTGTGCTTAAAGCGGATGTAGGTGTACATTTAAACTGGCCTGGCCGGATGGGTGGTCATTTTGATTTTTCCACATTTACCTTTAAAAGAGAGCCCAACAAAAAATACGATAGCCAGGTAGCAAGTTTAACTGCATTTTTTGCAGATGCTAAAGCTTACTTTGAATTAAGTACCAAGGAGCGAAACCTTAAACTGGAAGCAATGGAAGGAGTATTTGATGGTAGCAAGTTCTTATATATTAGAGCTAACAGTGCCAAAGAAATAATACAGTCAGTTCGTTTTGCTCAGCAGTATGGGGTGCAAAAAATAGTAGTACTGGCAGGCATTGATGCATTTGATGCAGCTTCGTTTCTTGCAGAAAATAACATACCTGTAGTATTACCTAATGTGCATAGTTTGCCGGGCAGCGATGAGGAAATTGCTTTGCCTTACGAGCTAGCCGGTTTGCTTACCAAAGCAGGGGTAACGGTTACCTTATCGCATAATGGAATGTTAGCCCGGGCACGTAACTTGCCATTTTATGCCGGCACAGCGGCTGCTTATGGGTTAGATAAAGAAGTAGCGGTGCAATTGATTACCCTAAACGCAGCTAAAATTCTCGGTATTAACGATGAAGTGGGCTCTTTAGAAGAAGGAAAGCGAGCTACTTTATTTGTATCTAAAGGCGATGCCTTAGATATGATGACAAACAATTTAACGCATGCTTTTATAGATGGCAAAACCATTCAGTTAGAAGGCGAGCAACAGGCTTTGTATAAGCAGTATTCTGAGAAATATAATGATTAGATAAATAGTATATATAACACAATTTTTGCGTAAGCAGAAATTGTGTTATTGTTTTTATGCCCAAACTCGAACAATCTTTCTACACCAATCCTAATGTTGTACAAATAGCGCAAAAACTAATTGGCTGTAAACTATGTACAAATATTAACGGTACTTTCACAGCAGGAATTATTGTAGAAACCGAAGCCTATAATGGTAGAACCGATAAGGCTTGCCATGCATATCCCAACAAAAAAACTCCTCGTACCCAAGTAATGTATAAAAAAGGTGGAGTGGCATACATTTATTTTGTGTATGGCATGCATTATTTATTTAATGTGGTTACAAATCAAAAAGAATTTGCAGATGCAGTTCTTATCCGAGCTATTGAACCAACCGATGGATTGGAAGAAATGTACATCAGAAGGGAAATGAATAAAAATGGAAAACTACTTACAGGTGGTCCTGCTCGATTGGCTCAAGCATTAGGAATTGATAAGCAACTCAATAGAGCAAGTTTAGTAGGAAACAAAGTTTGGATTGAATCGAGAAATTCTGATTTTGATAGTAAAATAGAAGCAACCAAACGAATTGGCGTTGATTATTCAGGCGAAGATGCCCATCTTCCTTGGAGGTTTTCTATAATTGGTAACCCATTTGTAAGTAAATAATTGCCATTATTTAGTATCATTGTTATGGATAACAATAATAAAAATGAGGATGTCAAAAAAAGGAACGTCATTCAGATCCGCCAGTTGGCGGAGAATAACTTCATCAATTAACCAGAATATTTTATTGAGATTGCTTCCCCGAAAAAACGGGGCAGGCTGTTCCTACCATTGACGTTAACTTATTTTGACTTTCGGGTTAACCTATTGTAAAAAGAGGATATTCTTAAAATGAAGAAAGTAGTATTTTTTATAATCTTCTTATTAGTTGCTTTTAAAGGAGTTAGCCAACATTCATTGGTGGGTAAAGAACCTGTTTTTAATTCTTATGCCGATGAGCAAAATCCGGTGCTAAGCCCTGATGGTCAAACGCTTTATTTTATTAGAGCCCACCATTCGCAAAATGTGGGTCGCAAAATGGACTTGGGTGACATTTGGTTTAGCAGTCTGGACTCTGCTTCAGGCAAATGGTCTTCACCTCAAAATATTGGTTTTTTATTAAATAATCAGTTTCATAATGGGGTTATTGGGTTTGGCCTCAAAGGTGAAATGTACCTTTATAATATTTATGAGCTAGATGGTAAAACCCCAAAGTCGAGAGGTACTTCAGTAGTTGATCCTATTGAACCTCCTAAATATTGGACTGTTCCCATCACTTCAACCATTCGTTATTTTTATAACTTATCCGATAATCATAGTATTTCTATTTCAGAAGATGGGAAAACTATGCTGCTTTCTTTAGAATCTTTTAAAACAAGGGGCGCAGAAGACCTTTATGTAAGTTTCTGGATACCCCAATTAAAAGCATGGTCAGAGCCTAAAAATTTAGGAAATCAAATTAATACGATGTATCAGGAGGTTACTCCATTTTTAGCAGTAGATAATAGAACGATGTACTTCTCTTCCAATGGGCATGCAGGTATGGGCGGTAAGGATATCTTCTCTTCTAAACGATTAGATGATAGCTGGACGAACTGGTCGAAACCAAAAAACATGGGATCTGAAGTGAATTCTGAAGGATCTGAAATGTATTATCAATATTTAGTTGATAAAGCTTTGGTAATCTACACAAGCACTAAAAATAGTGATGGATATGGCGATATTCATTTTAAAGATATGCCTATTCCTGAAATGGCTAAAACCATTGGGTATGAAATTGAAGTTCCTACAGACAGTCTTGTTCAAATAGCAAAAGAACCAGATGGTCTTGATTATTTTGTACAACTAGTTGGTTCTATTACCGATATAAAATTCAGCAATCCTGTAGCTGCAACCATTAGAATTGTAGGAGGGGAGTACTCTAAAAGCAAAACGCTGGCAACAGCCTTTTCCTTTAAATTACCAACAGCAAACGAATATACCTTGGTGGTGGAGGCTGATGGATATATCAGCCATAGTGTAAAACTTAATATTAGTACCGATAAGCCCAAAGAACTGGAACATAATGTAGTACTTCAACCGATTGAACTCGGCACTACGGTAAAACTTGACTTAGTTTTATTTACACGAGGCACTACTGAATTTTTGGAAGAATCGTATGAACAGCTTGACCTAATGATTGAGATGATGAAGGATAACCCTACCATGGAAATTGAATTGGGAGGTCATACTGATAATGTGGGCAATGCCAGATTAAACAAAAAACTAAGTCAGGAAAGAGTAGATGCCGTAGTTAAATATTTTATAGATAGTGGCATTTCTTCTGATCGCCTTTCGGGTAAAGGGTACGGTGGTTCAAAACCTATTGCTTCAAACGATAATGAAGAAACTCGAAGACTAAACCGAAGAGTAGAATTTATTGTAGTTAAACAATAGAATTATTCCAAGTTTTTTCATCTTTGTAACTCATTTAAAACTCAACCAAATTATGCATTTGAAAGCAAACTATTTTCTTTTATCCATTATAGCTGTTTTATTCACAGCATGTTCTGGCAATAATAAATCTAAAGAGTCAGAAGCTGAAAACACAGAAGTAACACAAGATTCAACTGTTAGCTTATTGTATCCAGACGAAAAGCATTTTAAAAATATTAAACAAATAACTTTTGGGGCAGATAATGCCGAAGCCTATTGGAGTTTTGATAATTCTATGGTAGTGTTTCAATCGAACAACAAAGCCTGGGGTGTACAATGCGATCAGATTTACTATTTTGATGTGGCTACTGCTAACATGAAGAATGAAAGGCCTTCGCTTATAAGTACCGGCAAAGGCCGTACAACCTGTGCCTACTTTATGCCCGGTGATTCCACCATTGTATATGCATCTACACATTTAGGCGATGAAGCTTGCCCACCGGAACCTGAACGTAAGCCAGGAGGCAAGTACCTGTGGCCAATCTACTCTACTTATGATATTTTTGTGGCCAATTTAAAAGGTAACATCACTCAGCAATTAACACATGAGCCCGGCTACGATGCGGAGGCAACGGTTTCGCCACAAGGCGATAAAATAGTATTTACATCAGACCGAACAGGTGATTTAGAACTTTATACCATGGATATTGATGGAAGCAACGTAAAACAAATTACCACTGAGTTGGGTTATGATGGAGGTGCTTTTTTCTCTCCTGATGGAACTAAGTTAATTTTTAGATCATCCCGTCCTTCTACCGATGAAGAAAAGAAAGAGTATAAAGAATTGCTTTCCCAAGGCTTGGTAGCACCAACCAATATGGAATTATATATCTGTAATGCAGATGGTTCGGATTTAAGAAAATTAACAGATTTAGGCAAAGCCAATTGGGCTCCATTTTTCCACCCTTCTGGCGAAAAGGTAATATTTGCCTCTAACCATAAAGGGCATAGAGGGTTTCAGTTTAATCTGTTTATGATAAATATAGATGGTACAGGGTTAGAGCAAATTTCGTACGATTCTGTGTTTGATGCTTTCCCTATGTTTTCGCCCGATGGTACAAAAATTATATTCTCCTCTAACCGAAATAATGGAGGAACCCGTGACACTAATTTATTTATTGCCGACTGGGTAGATTGAGTATGATTTACGAGAATTAGTAAACCATGAAATTAATTCTAGGGCTTGTTATACTGATGAGCATGATTAATCCAAGCAAAAAAGATTTTGTTGAAATAACAGATAACCTCTCTGTTCAAGAATTTGAGTACATCAAAAACTTTATTCTTGAACAAGGAGACAGACAATTTTATCGAAGCTATGATAATAATAATCCTCATTATGATTTTAGCACCTTTCATGTCTATTTAAATGCTGAAATAGGTCAAAAAAACCTTTATAATAATTCTGAAATTTCGGATTTTAATGAAATTACTATATATGATACTGGTGCTGAAATTCAATATTATACTATTAGAATTGTACGGAAGGGAGATATTGAGAACAAGGATATTGCTGTTAGCCTGGGGATGAAAGAAAACCATATTTACTTGATGAATACCTACGAAGAGGGCTTGGGAAAAATGGAAAAGAACCTGCTCGATATCTATTTACCTAAAATTAGAAGTGTAGTAAAATAGAATATCTAAAACCCGCAGCCCTCCAAGGGTTTGTTTTGAATGTAAACAACTTGCTGCTATTACTCAGCACTCAACTACGTGAACCCTTGGATGTTTTTCATCGTATTTTATAGAATTATTTGCAGATTTTAGGAAATACTTCATTGGTTTGTGTTTTGGTTTCGATCTTAAACCCGCATTATGCAATAGAGCTTCTATTACTGTAACTTCTCAATATCCGCAGGTAGTTTTTGGATTTTACTTTTAGAATGCACT
>CAZZML010000216.1:0-5683 GCA_964654735.1 uncultured Roseivirgaceae bacterium
CTTTAAAACAGGCTATATTTATATTTTTAGCTGTTTTAATTAGAACTTAGCCGTTAGTAGTTAAAACAACTCAAAAATACAACTCTGGCATTAACTATTGGCAACCTATTTCTTACCAAAAAGCTTATTTAAGAAGCTGCGGTATTTTTTAGCAGTTGCCTCCTCCGGAGATAAATCAATAAGTGAGACAACAACTTTTTTTATGAGTGCAGGCGACTGATTGCCCACTTTTTTGGCAATTAAAATTCCATGTCTGTAAAAAAGCATAGTGGGTACGCCCATAATTTTCAAAGACTTAACGAGTGCTTGATTATCATCAACCTTTAAATAATTAAAATTAGCTATGTCCTTTAGTTCATCTCCAGTTTGCTTAAAAACTGGAGCCAATGCTTTGCAGTTATTACACCAACTTGCTGTTACCATTATAGCAGCAGGTTTGTTTTGCGATTTTATAGCTTCTTTAAACTCTTGTGTGGTTAATTGTTGCATAATACCCAAACAAAACTAAGCAAGAATAAATTCATTAAAATAGTCTTTATTCTCTCACAAACATATAAACCTTCTATGTAAATCTGGTAAAAGGCAACTCAAATTACAGTAATTTAGTAATATATAAACACACTCAAATTATGAACCCTGTTTTTACTTCTTTCAAAAAAGGTGTATTTTTTTTAGCTGCCCTTCTGTTTACTTTTAATGTACAAGCACAGCAACTGGATATGAAGTTGCTCAAAGGCATTGAACCTAGAAATATTGGCCCTGGAGGCATGAGTGGTCGTGTAACTGCACTTGATGTTGTACACAGTAATCCTCAAATAATTTATGCAGGAACAGCTTCCGGAGGCCTTTGGAAATCTGAAAGTGGCGGTGTTGCATGGAAACCGGTGTTTGATAGTGTTGCCGTGCTTTCCATTGGCGCAGTAGCCATTTGCCAGCAAAACACCGACATAGTGTGGGCAGGTACGGGTGAAGGCAACCCTCGAAACAGCGTAACCGGAGGTTATGGTATCTATAAAAGTTTAGATGGTGGTAAAAATTGGCAATCCATGGGGTTGGAAAAAACCAGAAACATCCATCGTATTATTATTGATAAAAGCGACCCTAACACCGTTTATGTAGGAGCCATTGGTTCTTCTTGGGGAAAGCACCCTGAACGTGGTGTTTTTAAAACTACCGATGGAGGTAAAACCTGGAAACATATCTTAAAAGTAAATAGTTCTACAGGTACGGGAGATTTAGTGGTTGATCCTCAAAATCCTAACAAATTAATTGCCGCCATGTGGGAACACGAGCGTAAACCTTGGACATTTACTTCCGGGGGTTCGGGTTCGGGTTTATATATTACGTACAATGGTGGCGATAATTGGAAAAAGATAACCGATAAAGAAGGCCTTCCTAAAGGTGAGCTTGGAAGAATTGGTATTGCCATTGCCCCTTCAAACCCTAATAGAATTTATGCTCATATCGAAGCAAAGAAAAATGCGCTGTACAGATCAGATGATGGTGGTGATTCATGGAAGAAAATCAACGATGCCAAAAATATTGGCAATCGGCCATTCTACTATGCAGATATTTATGTTGACCCGGTGAATGAAAACAGAATATATTCGGTGTTTACCTACATAAATATGAGCATTGATGGGGGTAAAACCTTTACTCGCTGGGCTGATTCTTATGTGCAAAATGGCATCCACCCCGATCATCACGCATTTTATGTGCACCCAACCAACCCTAACTTTATAATTGACGGAAACGATGGCGGCTTAAACATAACTAGAGATAGAGGAGAAAACTGGCGGTTTGCTGAAAACATTCCTGTAGCTCAGTATTACCATATTAGTGTGGATAATGATTTTCCTTATAATGTATATGGCGGTATGCAAGATAATGGCAGCTGGGTTGGTCCTGGTTATGTGTTGAAATCAGGTGGTATTCGTAATTCGTACTGGCAAGAAGTAATGTTTGGAGATGGCTTTGATGCTATGCCCGATTTAGACGATAACCGCTATGGCTTTGCTATGAGCCAGCAAGGTTATGTGGGTAGGTTTGACCGAAAAACAGGACTTACCAAAATGATTCGCCCGACTCACCCCGATCCAGATGTAAAGCTTCGCTTTAATTGGAATTCCGCCATAGCTCAAGACCCGTTTGACAACTCTACCATTTATTTTGGTTCTCAGTTTGTACATAAAAGCACAGATAAAGGGGATTCCTGGGAAATAATTTCTCCTGACCTAACCAGCAACGACCCCGAAAAACAAAAGCAATATTTAAGTGGTGGCATTACCATGGATGCCACTGGTGCTGAAAACTTTACTACTGTTTTGGCTATTGAGCCAAGCCCGATAGAAAAAGGATTGATTTGGGCGAGTACCGATGATGGCCAAGTTCAAATTACCAGAGATGGCGGTAAGAGCTGGACAAACTTGAGCTCACGTATGGTAGGTTTGCCAAAAAATGGCTGGGTTCCACAAATTAAAGCTTCTAAATTTAATGCAGGAGAAGCTTTTGTGGTAGTAAATAATTACCGCCAATTTGATTTTAAGCCATACTTATTCCACACTACAGATTACGGTCAAACGTGGAAGCAACTGCTTAATCAGGACGAAACCTTTGGGTATAGTTTATCAATGGTGCAAGATTTGGAGGAGCCTAACCTGCTTTTTTTAGGAACAGAACACGGCCTCTATGTAAGTATTAACAAAGGGGGAAGTTGGACTAAATGGACGAATGGATACCCTTCCGTTTCAACAATGGATTTGGCCATACAGCCTAGAGAAAGTGATTTGGTAATGGGCACGTTTGGTAGAGCTGCTTGGGTAATGGATGATATTCGACCGTTACGAGAAGTAGCTAAAAATGGGACAAGTACTTTAAAGCAAACGATTAAGGTATATCCAACACCAGATGCTTACATTACGGCTAATCAGCAAGCTTCAGGAACACGATTTGCGGGAGATGCCATCTATATTGGCAAAAATCGCAAAAGAGGGGCTATGATCACCTACACAGTTACCAAACCAGAGGAGAAAAAAGAAACGGCTCCAAGTACATCCACTTCTAAGAAAAAGAAAGGAAAGAAAAAAGCTCCAGCTCCGGTAGAAACTACCAAAGACACTACCAAAGTGGCTTACGACACCATCTCATTTATGGTGTATAACAAAAACAACGAGCTGATAAGAACCATAAAAAACAAATACAAGAAAAATGGAATGCACAGAATGTACTGGAGAATGGATGAAAAAGGAATTAACTACCCATCGCGTAAAGCACCTAAGAAAAATAGCGGTGAAAACGGAGGTGTTAGAGTGCTACCCGGCACCTATAAGGTGGTTATGAGCTTTGGGGATAAAAAGGACTCCACTATGATTGATATAAAATTTGACCCAAGGTTAGATGTTCCGTTTTCAACACTTGAAGCTAATTATAAAGCAAGCAAAGAGGTTGAATCTCAAATTAAAGTGGCTGGCAATGCAATGGCTCAATTACGAGATAGCAAAAAGGTGATTGACGATATTCTAAAACAAATTAAAGACAAAGGCGAGGAGTACGATTCTCTAAGAAATTTGAGCAAAAGTACAAATGATAGCATCAAGGTATTAATGGACGAACTGGTAGGGCCTAAAAATGAGAAACAAGGGATTACGGCTGAAGAGTTTCCTTCCATAATGGATTATTATTATAAGAATTTTATGTACTTAGGTGCTTTTAATAATCCTGGCCCAACACAAGTGCGAATAATGACTCAGGCTAAAAATAAACTACTACCTTGGTTATCTAAAACAAATGAGTTTTTCAAGAATGACTGGCCAGCTTACCAAAAGTTTGTGAACGAATCTGACCTGAGTCCATTTGAAGAAATTAAATCGTTTGGTTTTGAGTAAGGTTTCCATTCTACCTCTGCCACGTCATTCCCACGAAAGTGGGAATCCCATAATGCATTGCACAAGGATTGAACAGATTCCTGCCTTCGCAGGAATGACGGTAAGATTGATAGGGATAACAATACTACTGTTTTTATTATCAGGATTCTCGCCCTTAGTTGGGCAAGGGTTTTTAACGATCTATGAAAAATCAAATCACCTGGAAACTTCTACGTATGAAGAAGGTATTTCCTTTTACAAAGAATTGGCGAGCAAATACACTGAAATAAACATCATTGAAAAAGGCCTTACTGATTCTGGTTTTCCCTTACATACAGTCGTTATATCTAAGTCTGGTGAAATTGATATAGCCAAACTAAAAGCTGAAGGCAAAGCTTTTATCTTAATTAATAACGCCATTCACCCTGGTGAACCAGATGGAGTAGAAGCTTCTCAAATGCTGGCTCGGGATTTAGTAGAAGACAAAAAACTGAATAGGCTCTTAGACAATACAGTGGTTATTATTATCCCATTTTACAATATAGGTGGGGTATTAAACAGGAATTCCACCACAAGGGCAAACCAAAATGGCCCCAAAGAGTATGGGTTTAGAGGCAATGCCAATAATTACGATTTAAACAGAGATTTTATTAAAGCTGACACTCGTAATGCAAGAAGCTTTATCCAATTATTTCAAAAAATCGACCCCGATGTATTTATTGATACCCATGTAAGTAATGGAGCTGATTACCAATATGTGTCCACTACTATTCCTACTCAAACTGATAAATTGGGTGGGTCATTAGCTGAATTTATGACTTCTGACTTATTGCCTTACCATTATGAGTATATGGAAAAGGCTGGCTCGCTAATGACCCCTTATGTAAATATTTGGGGTATGAAAACTCCCGACCAAGGCTATAATAAATTCATCGATCAACCTCGATATAGCTCTGGCTATACTACCCTATTTCATACATTAGGGTTTATGAGCGAAACACATATGCTTAAAACTTTTGAGCAACGTGTCGAAGCCACCTATAATTATATTCTGGGGTTAGTTTCATTTATCAATGCTCACTCAACAGAAATCATGGAGTTAAGAAACCATACAAAATCTGCTACTAAAGATCAGAAAGAGTTTGCCATAACCTGGCAACTAGATAATACCAAGGCAGACACAATTATTTTTAAAGGCTATGAGGCGGCTCGTCCAACGAGTGAAATTACAGGTCGAACAAGATTAAAATATGACCGTACCAAGCCCTATGAGAAGAAAATTCCATATTACAACCATTATAAACCAGGAGTAGTTATTAGTAAGCCTGATTATTATGTGATACCCAAAAGCCAATGGAAGGTATTGGAATTGCTCAAATTAAATGGTGTGCAATGTCATCAAGTTAAAAAGGAAAAGAATATTGAGGTTGAAGTGTATTATATCAGTGATTATAAAACTAGTGGAATGGCTTATGAAGGGCACTACCCACACTCTAAGGTTGAACTTGAAGTAAAAAAAGAAGTCGTCACCTTAAAAAATGGTGATTACCTGATTCCAGTAAATCAATGGCGTAATCGGTATATTGTGGAAACCTTAGAACCCCAAGCAACCGATTCTTATTTTAATTGGAACTTTTTCGATACTATTTTGCAACAAAAGGAAGGGTTCTCTGCCTATGTATTTGAGGATTTAGCCATTGAAATTTTAGCAAATAATTCAGAAATTAAATCTGCTTTGGAAGAAAAGAAAAATAATGATGAATCCTTTGCTAAGGACGGATACGCTCAATTATTATTCATTTACAACCATTCTGAACATA
>CAZZML010000217.1:0-5665 GCA_964654735.1 uncultured Roseivirgaceae bacterium
ATAAGTGAGGTTAGAGGTTTGTAAATTCAAATCAATAATAGTTTTACTTTTGAAACCTATTGTACCATCAACTTTAAGTTGCATACTGCCTAAGGTAATTGTGCTTTTGCTAATGTGCACTTTATTGTCAGTAATCAAATTTTTAGTATCTAGCTGAATTTGTTTACCTATGAGCCATTTAATAGATTTCTGATTTGTTTTTTTTAAAACAAGGCTAGATAATAGTCTAACATTTGATAGTTGGTCATCAACAAATAATTCCCCTTTTAAAGACTTAATAAAAGAGGTTGAACTTATGTTTTCTTTATCGAACGAGGTTACAACACTAACATTTTTAAGAGAAATAGACTTTATTCTTAACGATGATAAATCAGTTTTAGAGGTGTCGGAAGAAACAAATACATTAAAATTTTGTTGGCCTTTTTTATTGATATGAATTTTTACTTGAGCATCAACAATTTCCAATCGATCTATACTAATTTTATTATTTAGGAGCTCTAACACATTTAATACAAAGTACACATTCTTACTTTCTAATAAAGGTTCGTTTTTAATTGCGGATTGAAATTTTACACCTTGAAAATCGATTGATATATTAGGAAAACCTTTAAATATTTTTAACTCAATATTATCAACTTTAAGTTCAGTTTTAATATTCTTATTTACTTCTACAATTAAAAGGTTCACAATTTCATCTTTATAGATAATTGTAGCGATTACCCCTGATAATAAAGAAGTGATCAGAAAAATAAATATGAAATAAACTATTTTTTTAAGTCGTTTCAACGAATTGCTTGTTTAGCGTAAAAGTATATAAATATTAATCTTTTAACGTTTTAGTAAACCGTGATAATCTCCCTTAGAAAATATTTTTCTTAAAATAATAAGATGCGCTTGCGTATTAAATTTTCTATACTACATTTGCAGTCTCGTTGAACAGAGGGGTATAAAAAGAAGAGGTTTTACTTCTAATATTATAACTCAAGGCGGCTCTTTTAATATCTTACTAACACAAGAAATTGAGAGTAAACGGGCTCTTAGCTCAGTTGGTTCAGAGCACCTGCCTTACAAGCAGGGGGTCGCAGGTTCGAATCCTGCAGGGCCCACATTAGTAATCAAGCATTCCGAATTATCGGGATGCTTTTTTTGTTAGGACACCGTTTAATTTACATTAATAACCTGAACCCGATTAATCCTACCATTCACAGAAACCCATTAACGAGTAAATCTAAAATAGCAATTCTGCTATGGAAAAATAGCAGAATTGTTGTTTTTCCATAGTAGAATTGCTAACAAATTTGACACAAAAGTGTGTTTTTTTTGTTGATTAATATTTATAGTATTGCATTAAGTATATTTTAATAGTTAATATAATTTTTTAAAGGTTTGTCATGAGCTTAATTAAATATCTTAAAAGGTTTGAGTATATGCACAGATTAATTAAAGCCAGCAATACTGGAAATGTTGATGAATTTTCCAGAAAACTAGGAATTTCAAAAAGACAGCTGTTTGAAAATTTGAAAGACTTTAAATCGCTGGGAGCACCCATTAAATACTCTAGAGATATCGAGTGTTACTATTATTCTTACACTTGGGAGCCATTTGCTGATTTAAAGCTCGATAAATTTGCTTGAAAAAACTAGGCCAATTTTAAACCCATATTCCTTGTTTGGAAAGGACTAACTTTATTATCTCTACCCAATATGAAGCAAACAACCTCTGTAATAACTATCAAGTTGGGATCAATTTCCCCTTTGTAAAAGAAGATGTAATTCTCCCAGATTTAATTGAGTCAGAAAATTAAACCATTTGAAATTTTAACTTGCTCACTTTATTAAGGTAGTGCCGAGATTAAATTAACTACAGCGTCCGCAACTATCTTGAAGACTTAAATCTTTTCCTATTCTTATCTTCACTTTTGGTATTAAAATAAAACCCGAACCTAATATTAACAGGGTTTTTATAAGGGCTGGATTTTTTATAACCAAAATTATAAAGAATTTGTGCCTGACCATTAAAGTTTTTTACAATCCTATAACTTTTTGTAATGCCTAACATATAGCCCTCATACCTATTATTAATTACCTTACCGCCATCTACTACAACTGATTCGTTAAGCTGTTCTATAATGGCTGTGGCTGAAAACCCTTTCATAATCAAGTAATTAAAAGTTCCTCTAACTCCTTGAATAGGGGATTGCTCTATTGATAAGCTATCTTTATCCTGTACACCAAATTTCCAAACATAGCCTCCATAAATACTAATATGCTCGTTTATTCGGCACCCAATAAAAGGGGCAACGTCAAATGTTTTAGTGTCTTTTAGCAAGCCAATTTCAAAATCGACACCAAATACTACCCTATCAATAAATGGTTTTCTTGTTAACCTATTTGGTTTGTTTTCCTTAACCTCTTCTAAACTTGGCACATAACTATACCCTTTTTTAAGCTGAGCCAACATTTTATGTGCTTCCATTAATTGTTTTTGATTGGCTCCAAAATGCCCAATGGCAATAGCACCCCCTTTTTCCATAGCAGCGGCTGCGAGTACTTTTTTATCTTTATAGGCTTCAAAACCTTCAATTTGTAGTTTTTGTTGATCGTAATACTTTTGAACAAGAGCCTTTTGTTGTGTTAGTTCTTTCAGCTCAGCACGACTGGCCAACTGTTTTTCTAAATTTTTATCTATGGCTGAAAAATCTCCTTCTTTAAAATTTTCAATCTCTTTAGAATACCCTTCTACCTGCCCACTTACTTTCTTTACTTCGGCCATATTTTTACTAACCTCTTTCAACTCTTCCGCTTTACCAAGTTCTTTTAGAGGGTTATTAGTATAAGCTTTTACTTTATTAAGCGAACCCTTAACATCCTTATCAATATCAACATTGGTAGTTTCTTTAACTTTTTCATTTATTTTTAGATTTTTTAGTGAAAGCTCCTTGGGTAATATATTAAGATTTAACCCGCCCATGGCGGTGCTATCTATGAGTTTACCATTAACTTTTTTATCTAGGCTACTATTCCCTTTAAGTAATTTATCACTTCCTAATTTGCCCACTTCCAATTTAGGAATACCCAATTTCTCTGTTTCTACTTTACCAAGCGCTAGTTTTGGGGTTTCTATTTTACCAAGACCTAATTTTTGAGTATCTACTTTGGGCAAATCAAGCTTATCTTTTACAGTTTTTTCAATGCCAAGTTTGGGTATATTAGAAGTTAACTTTTTCGGTAATGATTTGCTTAGGGCATTTACAGAAATACTATCTATTGGTAAAAGCTTATCCCTTTCTTTTGTTAATTTTTGGGTTAACTCTTTTGGTTTTTGTTCTACTTGTTTAGCTAATTCATTTGGTTTATTTACTGCTTCTTTTACTTTTTCTTCCGGCTTTTTTACCAAGTTGTTTATGCCATTTTGTGCTTTAGATTGTAGGTTATTTGCCATTTTTTGTGGTGCTGCATTTATAGCAGCAACGGTGGAATTAATTTTAACATTGGCTTGCTTTACTTGGGTTAGCACAGAATCTTTAGTAGCCAATAATTCTTTGGGTTTAAGCGAATCTAATTCGGCTTTTAGCACTTGGGTTGGGTCTTTAATTTTTAGCTTTTTAAGAGAATCTACAAGCTGTGTACCAGGCACTTTAATTTTTAGGTTATTAAGCCGGGTTAGCTTGGTAGTTAATGAATCTACTCTGATGATGGTAAGCGAATCTAAGGAATTGGTTTTTGCAGATTTCTGTGGTTGTTTTAAGCTATCTGCTAACAAGGTTTGTTCCTTTAAACTATCAATTACTATCGTATCATGGGGGTATGTTACACTATCTATTGCATTAATGGGCATAGCTTGACCAAGGCTATCTACCGCATGTTGCTGCGCAAATACGCCAAAAGGTAGCATTAACAATATGATGGCATACATTTTATTCATATAGTATTTCTTAATCCCGTTCCAAGGTTTGTGTCACAAACAGGCGCAAGCATCCGCTTGTGCCTCCTTATTCTTAAACCAAATAACTTAATTCAATTAACCCTTTTTTATCATAAAAATCTTTCCCTTGGCTCGTGTCCTCACAAACCATTTTTAATTTATCTTTTTTACTAACGATCACAAATCCTTGATTCCTTCTTTTCATTTGTTGGCTCATCCATTTTTACTATTTATTGGTTCGTGCGGACACGAACCAAGGATGAGGGTAATTTATTTTCTTCTAATTTCTTATTTCTATGCCTTCCCATATATGACCTCAGCGAGACGCTAAGGCTAGTTTAGGATGAAATTTTATTTCCCTTGTTGTTTAAATCCTACTTTAATTCTTGGGGTTTCTTGTTCTTTGATGAACTGTTTTAAGTAGTCAAAAATCAGTTCTATTTTCTCGTCTTGTCCAGATACCTTTTTCCGAATTTCTTCCATTTCCAGTAGCAAATCTTTATGGGTAAGAAGCAGTTTCCTCATTTTTGTAAACAGGCGTATGATTTGGATATTTACCGCTATTGCCCTTTCACTGTTCAATACACTTGACAATTGAGCAACTCCTTGTTCTGTAAAGGCATAAGGTGCATAGCGTAACCCCTTTTTATCCGAAGAATTGGAGGTGACAAATTGGCTCCTCCATTCCTTAAACTCATCATCACTTAACTGGAACATAAAGTCTTCAGGGAAACGGCTTTCATTTCTTCTTACTTGCCTTTTTAAGTATTTTGTTTCTACTCCGTACAACTCTGCCAAATCCCTATCAATCATTACTTTTTCGCCTCTAATCTCATAGATTTTGCTCATTACCACTTGTTCTGGTATTGCTATTTGCTCACTTCTTTTTATTGAATTTAAAGGTGCTTGCGAACCTCCTTGATCGGTTTCTTTGCTCATTTATTTTCTATTTCTTGGTGCGCACGGACACGAACCAAGGATGAGCAAAACTTATAAAATATAGCTTGTCGTTATCTGAAAATTTGTATTTTCTGCTCATCCCACAACTGGTGCGGAAGTTATTTCCGTGCCATAACATTCAGTTATTCTATAAATTTTATTTCCAATAATCCTTTCTTGTTTTTCTCTTGCTCAGTGTAACTCGTAGAGGACTCTCCTCCGTGGTTCGTGTCCTCACGAAACACATTCATTTTCAGAATCTCTCTGCCAAAATTCGTGTGTTTTGTTAGATGCATTAACTGCATATTTTGTCAAAACATTATCACCTTCTTCTTTTAACATTTTCTTAAACTCATGTGCTGTGTATTTTAAAAATGATCCTTGTGCGGTTTCTTTTCCATTGTTATCGTTAATACGCCATATTAAATGAATATGGTTGGGCATTATTACAAATGCAAAAACGTCTACTTTATCTTTGTTGCTTAAATACTCCAATGAACTAATTACTACCTTCTTATACCTATCGGTTTGTAGCAGTTTTTGCCATTTGTTTATGGTTGCCGTCCAAAAAAACAGTTCTCCTATCTCTATGTACGACTTCCTCTTATGTTCAAACAGGCTTTTATCCATTGTTATTCAGTTTAATTGGTTCGTGCGGACACGAACCAAGGATGAGGATGAGGGGTAACATTAATAGGATGATGGTATATAATTTATTCATCTAATTTTTATTCTATCTTGTTGGTATTTTTAAAGCACTTATACTTTAGTTGATTCGTGAGGACACGAACCAAGGATGAGG
>CAZZML010000218.1:0-5645 GCA_964654735.1 uncultured Roseivirgaceae bacterium
CTGGCAGACACTTAAAATGCTCATAACAAATATTCATGAATTAATCAGGCTATGAAGCTCTCTGAGTAATTTTTTTATTAAAAAAAAGCCCTACAGTACAACTGCATGGCTTTTATGCATAGGTGGTTAGCCTGCTATTTTTCAGCACGATTTTTAAATATAAAATACCCAATATTACCAATCAGCAACCCAATAACTATTGCATTGGGTACGTGCAATATTGTTAAACCAGTTATAAAAGCGGCCATTAAAACACCGTAAATAAATTGCGCCTTAACTTTTGTTGGAGATGTTTTGGGTTCTATAATTACAGCAGCTCCTACAAACAGTATGATAATAAGGTAGGAAAAAATATCCTCTCCATATAAATTAAAAAAGTACCCAAGTGTTAATGATGTAACTATATAACTAATAGCTAATGGATGCCTGTTAACCCTAGCCACATTAAAAATCAACGCTAAAGTAATTGGCAAAACCGATAGAGGCACTTGCATTCCAAACATTGGGAAACGAATGTCTATTCCTGTAAAATCCATAGGAGGAACCCCTAAAAAAGAAACCAATAACGACAATAAAGTAATAATGCCAATGGTAAAAACCACAGGATTAAAGATGTTTTTTCCTTTATACTTAACAAAAAACTTGGCTACATATAGCAGTAATATAACCATCACTCCTCTCACAGGTTCGGGGTCTGCATGAGAAAGCATTAAAATAATAAGAAAAGTACTAATTAATGAATGTAGGTATTTCTTATTCTTATCAAATAGTTTACTGAAAATTAAATGTAATACAGAAGAAATAATAATGAGCCCAACCCCCAGTTTGGTGAAATGAAGCCCTTCTTCAAACCCACTTATTATAAATACATTTACAATTTTTAGTATGGTAAGTATGCTTAAAAACACCAAAAAATGATGGTATGTTGTTAGTTTTTTAAATAGGTTTTGAGCTTTTTTCATGTTAATTGTAGGTTAATTTAATACTGATTTAAACAAGCAGAACCCTTTGTAAAACCCTGGTTTTAACACCAATTAATTATACAAAGGGTTCAAATTTTATTATGTATTATTTGCTATAATTTTGACCACATTTTTCGTTTTCTCCGTTTACAATGCTATCAAACTTTTCCTGCGATATAAACTGGGGTGTATAAGTTACATCCAACTCATTTAACCTCGATATAAATGCCCGAAGATGATTTCGAGAACCACAGTATAAAAGGTTGTAAGTTCTAATAATATCCTCATTTTCTGTTTTTGCAATAAACAATTCAAGGTCTCTAATGTCAACATCTTCAATAGTGGCACCTACTATTAAGGCCGCTATTTCAGAGTCTTTACCCTGCAACATTAAGTCATCGTATAACTGTTGTAACACACTGTTTGAAAACTTGCCAATTTCAGCAAGTGAAGGGTCGTCAATTTTATAGGTATTTAATAGTTTTAACACCTCGTCCATGTGGCGTTGTTCACTGTTCGAAATATTATTAAACACCTGGTTATCATACATTTCAAACAATGAAGTATAAACATCCCGCGCCAGCTTTTCTTCTTCACGCATAAATCGTAATCCGTCTATATCGTTGCTGGAAATTTCAATAACTTCTTCAACGGGGTTAATTGTTTCATTATCGCAACCACTTGAAGTTAATAATACTGCGATAGCTCCTAAAGAAATGAATTTAAAAAATTTCATAATTAAAAAATTAAAAGGTTAAAAAATATTATTTAGTGTCGTGTCAACACTAGTCCTTAGACTACTATAATCCTTAATGGGTTAGTCTGGTTTTATCCTTTTGCTAATGAATTTTGCAAACGAAACCCCCAGCCCAATATTTTCAATTCCAAGGTTGGGTTCTTCAAACCCAGCATTCGAAATATGGCGGATACCAACTGTAAAGCCCAATTGCCAGGTGTTTATTTTTTTCTTATAGGCAATATTAAAATGGTCAGAAAATATAAACCCCGGAGCCTGCCTGTTAATAGCAGCCGTTATGTAATGAGGGCCTGTGCCTACATTTATGCTAATAATTGTGTTTTCTCCTACCTGATACCCAAAGGCAAAAATAAAGTTAAGGCCAAATTCATATTCCATACCGTTTTGGTAAGGCACAAACCCAATTTGTGGAGCAAGGTCAAGTGCTATGTTAAACCTGCCTTTGGTTTGATAAAAGGGCAGGTGCAATGCACCTCCGATAATTAGCGGTTGGTACTGTGTGCCTTCTTCAAGCCTATACAAGGGTAAGCCTGTAGAAATAAACCCGCCAATTGTTTTTTGGTTTATAAATTTAGATTCATCTTGAGCTACTAAATTTGAGAATATGAAAAACATCAAAAGTGTTAAAACCCAAAGTCTGAAATCGGCAATATGGTAAACTGAACCTCTCATTTACATATAAATAACCTTTATTTCAATGGTCATATCTGCATTTAGTTCAAAGCTTGCTCTTTCATAACTAGGCCTGTTTGTAGGCCCTAATGAATGATAATTTGAAAACCCAAGGCCTTCTTTCGGCAGAATAAACCCTTTGTCAATTTTTCCATTCTTATTTTCATCGTGTAATATATTTACTACATAAGTGCCTTTGGGCAGGTCATTAAATGTTATCACAGCCGAACCATTACTAATGCCTGATGTTTCCATTTTATAATATTTTTCGTAATGCTGGTCAGGTATAGACCCATCCTTATTATATAAAGCAAATTGCACTACTCCTTCTGAGTTTTGCAGTTTGTTTACCTTTACAGTAAGCGAAAAATTTTCATCTGTTTTATAGGTGAATGATGATAATAAAACCACCCCTATAATCACAGCTACTTTTTTAATTGGATTTTTCATAGTATTTAATTTTTATTGGATGTCATATTTTTTGTGTGATAATTTTAGTTTATCGGCTTGTTCTAATTTTGGTAATACTATTTGTTTCTTTTTTTGAAAGCGTTGCATTCGCCTTAAAATTTTATCCAACGTTTTCACTGCTTTTTTAATATAAACCCCTTTGTTAAGCATTACACACTCAGTTCTTTGCGCTTGTGCCGCATCTGTAATTTCCGAACGAGTTGGAACGCCTTTTCTGGCCAAATTATCCAGTACTTGTGTTGCCCATACCACCGGTATATAGGCAGCTTCGCTTACCCGCATAATTTCTTCCTGAATGGTGGCAAAGTTTTTCCAGCCTGTTTCAATGGCTAAATCTCCGCGTGCAATCATTACGCCTATTGGGTAAGTTTGCATAGCATGCATTAGTATATCTGGTAGGTTTTTAAACCCTTTTTGGGTTTCAATTTTAAGAATAAGACCAAGGGAAGGTTCGTACTTTCGAATTTCATTCAGGTAGGTTTCCACATCGCTGCTTTGGTTAACAAACGACAGGTTTACTGCATCTGCATTATTGGCTACAAACTCAAGGTCTAATTTATCCTTTGCTGTCAGGCCACTAATTTTTAAATCGCTCTCTGGAAAATTTATGCCTTTATCTGCTTTTAGCTTACTTCCTGTATCTTTTGCATAGGTTACTCTTAACATTAACCTTTCTGCATTAACTTCTTCAATAACGGCTTCAATTTTACCATCATTCAGAAAAACAGGCTCCCCGACTTTTACATCTTCAAAAATTTCTGGTAGCGTGCACGAAATATGCGCTTTATTAATGAGGGTACCATTCTCCTCATAAATAGCTGGCTCACCCAATGCAGGCTCTTTGTGCAGCTCAAAAAGGTCATCAACTTGCAATAATATAAACTGCTCTGTAGGCAATAATTGTCCCACTAATATTCTTTCACTGCCATCAGCTTTCTTTTTTCCAAGCCTTAATTCAGTACCTGTAGAAATATAAGCTGAATCTGAGCATACACCCCAACGTCCTTTCTTCTCTCTCTTTTCAATATTTATTTTACAATTCTTACCACGCGAATCTTTAAATCTAATGGTATTGCCTCTTTTAATTTTACTCATTAACTCCTCACTAACAGGAATAATAACATCTACATCATCAGTTGGAGGAAGAATATCAGGAGGAGCAATCCAAACCGTAGCAGGTTTAATTACTTTACCTTCTACATCTCTTTTAGGCTGAATATGAACAACATTGGGGCCAGGTTTCATAGGGCCTGTTCTCAACTTGGGGCCACCCAAATCCATCATTACTTTACATTTTTTATGTAGAGCAGAGTTGGCATGGTTGATATTAGCTATAATTGCTGCCCAAACTTCGGGGCTATCGTGGGCACAATTTACTCGGGCACTGTTCATACCCAAGCCAATCAGTTGATTGACCAAGCGATAATCACCCGATGCGGTAGATGGCATAGTAACCATAATTCGAGTTCTCCTCTTTCTTGATTTGTACCCAAATAGCTTTTTGGTGTTTCTGTTAAGTAGCTTTTCGCCTTGTTTAATAGAAACTATTCTCTGTTGATGTTGTTTTGATGGTGTACCAAGAAAACTACGCACAATTGTGTTAATAGTCAACAGGCTTTTCATTACATGCCCCTCTATATTGGCCAAATCCGGAAAGCCAAGGTAGCTGAGCTTTTCTTGCAGTTGGTCTATATCAAAGCTTCTGAAAGCCAGGTAGTGCGTAAGGTTTATGGCACTTACCTTATAGTTTACATGAACTTTTGAGATCAAATCAGCATACTCTTCTTCAAGGGTGTTCGCCTTAAAAATTATCTCTTCAAGCTGATCGCCAATTTCAATTAATTCTTCGTGGTTAGTCATTTTTTTCTTTTAACTGGTATATTGAAACTGGCTTTTCCCTTCCTTTTACATTTACCTGCCCTAGGGCTTTATACTTATCTTTAATTTGAGGGTCGAGTTGAATGTACACCTCCTCGGAAATTAATAACTGGCTGTTAAATTTTTTGTTTAGTTGCTCAATTCGTGATGCCAGAATTACCACATTCCCGGTAATAGAGTATTGTTTTCGAGCTGTGGAGCCAATATTACCTGTTACAGCTTCGCCAAAGTGAATACCGATCCCTAACCGAGTAGCACGAATTTCTTCTTGTTCAATTTTGTTTTTTAAGGTTGTTAAAATTTCTTGTGCTGCCATAGCTGCATGTTCACTACTATTGCCTACTGTTATAGGTACCCCAAAAGTGGCCATAAACCCATCTCCTAAAAATTGATTAATAATACCATGGTGCGATTGCACAATATCTATCATAAAACCAAACATGATATTTAGGTAGTTTACTACTTCTTCTGGCTCTTTATTTTCAACAAATGGCGTAAAATTTCTAATATCCAAAAACATTATGGTCACATTCTTCCTCGTTCCGGTAAGTTCCTTTGGGTTTTCAAGAATTTCATGCACAACCTGTTGCGAAATTTGTTGACCAAACAAGTCTATTACTGCATTTTTTTCAATAATAGTATTTAACGAAGCGCTCATCTTCGATTTAATTAACCTGGCTACAAAACCAGCCGATATTCCAGCCGTAATCATCATAATGCTCTGCCCAAGGTATTGTATAGTTGATAAGCTAACATTATTGTAGGTTGAAGGAGCATTGAAATAGCTATAATTAATTACAATTGCCACATACGTTATTGCTGCTAGTAATCCAGCAAAAATCGAAAGTTTGAAATCGAGATGGAGTGTAGATAAAATAATGAGGATAAAATAGGCTACAAACATG
>CAZZML010000219.1:0-5642 GCA_964654735.1 uncultured Roseivirgaceae bacterium
TTATGGATTTTAAAACTGTTTGATGTGGTTAAGTTCAAAAGATTGCTTTTTACCTTAATAACGTTACTCAGAGGCCTATTTGCAACAATGATAAACATAATAAATAGGCCGTGGAGTCTATATTATGCAGGTTCCACGACTCTCCTACCCACCCCCCTGTAGTCCTACCATTGACGATTTGTATAAAGAGGTTCCAAATTATCCTATTTTTTATTCCGTCATTTCCCTCCGCTGATTTTCAAAACCCGATAGCTATCGGGTCCGCACTCTGAATGACGGTTGAGTTTTTCTTCTTAAATAATTGATACTTTCCCCCGTCCCGATGTTCGGGACAGATAAACGCAGGCAATATGCAATTTTGCGAAAATTTGTGGAATCTGTAGGAGAAAGAATTTTTACACAGATGTCAGTAGAATAAAATTATAAAACCCACTCTCTTTGGCTTAGATTTGATAAACGCCTTTATTTGTAGTTAAGGGAATCTCTATTAACTCAGAAACCACAATCTATTTCACAAAAGTTACATGGCTCAAAATACCTATAAGTCTAAGAATTTTGCTAATAAGCCGAAAGGTGAAAAGAAATCACTTCCTAAGTTGAACTTGAAATTTTTACAAGATAGGAGAGTACAACTTACTGTGGGCTTCTTTTTGTTGGTAGCTTCTCTCTTTTTATTGGTGGCATTTATCTCGTATTTATTTACAGGTAAGGCAGACCAAAGCGTAATTGATGCTGTGCACGAACTTGGTGTATTGCAATCGGGGTATGAAGTAGAAAACTGGATGAAACTGTACGGTGCCATTAGTGCCCATTATTTTATATTTGAGTGGTTTGGTTTGGCTTCCTTTTTACTGCCCTTCTTATTTTTTCTTTACGGATACCGAATTGTATTTCATCGCAGCCTGATTGATTTAGGCTCTGCAACCATTTTTGTATTTTTCTTTTTAATATGGATAAGCCTCTTTTTAGGGGATATTGTTTTAAATAATGAAAATGTAACTACATTAAGCTTTTTAAGTGGAGGTATAGGCTATAACCTGGCTGCTATTGTTAATAGTCTCATCGGTTGGGGGAGTATTTTACTACTCATCTTTTCCTTGCTTGTTTTTGGTATTTTCTTTTTCAATATCACCTCTTTTATAGGATTAAAATCTAAAGTAAAAGAGAAAGTGCAAGAGGTGGAAAGTTCCATTGATGAAAATGTAGAAGAGATTAAACGAGAAGGTTTTGAAGTGGATGCTCAAGTGCAATTCGATGGTGCTGACGATGAACTATTGCCTGACGATGGTATAGAACTAAAATCTACTATTAATGAGCCCCAAGAAGATTTACTTGATGATGCGAGTTCAACTCAAGATATTCCTGCTATTGAATTAGAGGTTGAAGTTAATGAACCTCTTGAAGGAAAGCCTCAAAATGAAGAGACTGAGCCTGATTTTACAGTAAAAGCAGCAGCAGCAGAGGAAAAAGCGGATGAGGTTGAAAATTACGACCCTACCCTTGATTTAGGAACTTATCAATATCCCACCCTCGAATTATTAAACGATTATGGTAATTCCAAAGTTAAGGTTAGTTCAGATGAACTTCAGCAGAATAAGGACAAGATTGTTAATACGCTTACCAATTTTAATATTGGTATTTCAAGTATTAGAGCAACCATTGGTCCAACAGTAACTCTTTATGAAATTGTGCCGGAGGCAGGAATTAAAATTTCTAAAATTAAAAACCTCGAAGATGATATTGCCTTAAGCTTATCGGCTTTGGGAATAAGAATTATTGCCCCAATCCCTGGTAAAGGAACTATTGGTATCGAAGTGCCTAATAAAAACCGGGAGATGGTAGATATTAAAGGTGTGCTCGGAACTGAAAAGTTTATGAAGAGCGATGCTGAATTACCGGTGGTGCTCGGTAAAACTATTTCTAACGAGGTATTTATGGTGGATTTAGCCAAAATGCCACATATCTTAATGGCAGGAGCTACTGGTCAAGGTAAATCGGTGGGGCTTAATGTGCTACTTACTTCGCTTATCTATAAAAAGCATCCATCGCAACTTAAGTTAGTGCTGGTAGATCCTAAAAAAGTAGAACTTAGCCTGTTTAATAAACTCGAAAGGCATTTTTTAGCCAAATTACCAGATAAAGAGGATGCTATTATAACAGATACCAAACAGGTAATCCATACCCTTAATTCGCTTACCATCGAAATGGATGCTCGTTACGACCTGCTGAAAGAAGCGGGCACTAGAAATATAAAAGAATATAATACCAAGTTCATTAAGCGAAGGCTCAACCCTGAAAAAGGGCATAGATTCTTGCCATACATTGTGCTGGTAATAGATGAATTAGCAGATTTAATGATGACGGCTGGTAAGGAAGTAGAAACCCCCATCGCCCGATTGGCACAACTAGCAAGAGCCATTGGTATTCACTTGGTAGTGGCTACCCAAAGGCCATCAGTTAACGTAATTACAGGTACCATTAAAGCAAACTTTCCTGCCCGTTTAAGTTTTAGAGTTACATCAAAAATCGACTCTCGTACCATTTTAGATGCTGGCGGTGCTGATCAATTGGTTGGGATGGGAGATATGCTTTTTTCACAAGGATCAGATACCATACGATTACAATGTGCTTTTGTAGATACCCCTGAAATAGAGAATATTTGCGACTTTATTGGAGAACAAAGAGGGTACGAATCTTCTTATTTACTCCCTGAATTTGTTGGGGAGGATGCAGGAGACAGCTTAGAAGTTGACTTAAATGACAGAGATGCTTTATTTGATGATGCAGCTAGAGTTATTGTAATGCACCAACAAGGAAGTACCAGTTTGATACAACGAAAACTCAAATTGGGATATAACCGTGCAGGTAGATTAATCGACCAATTGGAGGCCGCAGGAATTGTAGGCCCTTTTGAAGGAAGTAAGGCTAGGTCAGTATTAATTCCAGATGAATATAGTTTGGAACAGTTATTGAATGAACTCAATGGAAAATAATTTTTTAATCAATCACATTCGTATTTTTGTGTGATTATTAGGCAGCAAAAAAAATAATACTATGATAAAGAATTTAATGATGGGGCTTTTAATGATGTTAGTAACGTCTATAGCTTCTGCTCAAAATGCAAAAGCAATATTAGATGCCATGAGCACAAAATACAAGGCTATATCTTCGTTTACCTCTAATATTGATTACACCATGGTAAACAAGGCTGATGGTATAAACGATACATTTAAAGGGAGCATTGCAGTTAAGGGCGATATGTATAGCCTTAAAATGGGTGGTCAGGAAGTGATTAATAATGGCGTAACGGTATGGACTTACCTACCAGATGATAATGAAGTTAATATAGATGACCATAGTGCTGAAGCTGGTGATATTACGCCTTCAAGCATATATACCATTTATAAAAAGGGCTTTACCTACGTGATGTTATCCCCTGTAACTGTTAGTGGTAAAAAATACGATGTAATTGATTTAATTTCTACAAATAAGGAAGCACAATTTTATAAAATACGATTGCAAATTGCGCAAACTGATAAAACTCTGGGTAAGTTCACTATGTATGATACTGAAGGAAGTGAATTTTCTTACACCATTTCAAACTTTAATGCCAAAGTGAATCTTAAAGATTCGGATTTTGTTTTTAACGAAGCAGCCCATAAAGGAGTTGAGGTAATAGATTTAAGGTAAACTCCAACTTTAATAGTACCTTAAATCCGCAAGGAACTTTGTGTAATAGATTTTCCTTGCGGATTTAAGGTAGTACTTTTAAAGCCACTTTATGTGGCTTTTTTTGTACACAACACAGAGGAAGAAATTTTTAATAATTTTAAATAATGTATAACAACACAAACAAACAAATACTGCTGCCTATATGGCTTGCTTTGGCCATCGGAGTAGGTATTGTTATCGGTGCTCAGTTTGTAGATAAACCTATTCAAACAAAAAAAACTGGTACGGCTGTTGAAAAAATGCGGGAGGTTTTACTCAGTATCGATAATAACTATGTGGATAGTGTAAACGTTGATTTTTTAGTGGAAGAAGGAATAAAGGGGATGCTCAAAGAGCTTGATCCTCACACATCATATATTCCAAGTAGTGAAATAAATAGAGTGCATGCTCAACTTAATGGGAGCTACGATGGCATTGGAATTGAATTTGGCGTGTTGAATGATACAATTACCGTGGTAAAACCAATAGCAGGAGGGCCTTCTGAAAAGGCAGGAATTCAAATAGGTGATCGTATTATTTCTGTTAATGGGGAGGCCGTAGTTGGTATTAATATCACTTCCAAAGGAGTTACTACAAGGTTGTTAGGAGAGAAAGGGAGTGAAGTAGATATAGTCATTTATCGACCTGTTCATAAAAAAGAGTTGCCATTTAAGATTAAGAGAGGAAGCATCTACCAATCTACCGTAGATGCTTTTTATATGGTGGATGAAAACACAGGATATATCAAATTAAGCAGATTTGGGGCTTCAAGTGCAAAAGAAATAAAGAGTGCTTTGAGCGAATTGATTGCCAATGGAATGAACCAACTCGTTTTTGACTTACAAGGTAACCCAGGAGGCTATTTAAATGAGGCAGAGAAAATAGCTGATGAATTTATTGAGGCGGGTGAAGTCATTGTTTCGCAAAAAGGGAAAATGGGTAAATTTAGTGATCAATTTAAATCAACGAGCAGTGGGATATTTGAAAATAAGGCAGTAATTATTTTAATAGATGAATACAGTGCCTCTGCCTCTGAAATTTTAGCAGGTGCTTTACAAGATAACGACAGGGCACTAATTGTGGGTCGAAGATCGTTTGGCAAAGGGTTGGTGCAACTGCCTATTTCTTTAAGTGATGGCTCAGAACTTCGTTTAACTATTGCTCGATATTACACTCCTTCGGGTAGGAGTATTCAAAAATCGTATAAGAATGGGAATACTGCCTACGCACATGATATTTCTGATAGGTTTGCTAATGGTGAATTTTATAATGCAGATAGTATCCATTTTGCGGATTCTGTTATTTTTAAAACAATTGGAGGCAGAACAGTTTATGGAGGAGGAGGGATAATGCCGGATTATTTTGTTCCATTAGATAGTGCCAATGGTCGCTTGTATCAAGCTCTATTAAGAAAAGGAGTATTGAAGTCGTGGGTTTTAAGTTATTATGTACATAATATGGAAAGCCTTGAAGAAGCTGTTTTGGAAGATTATATTGATTCCTTTGTTTGGGACTCAATAAAAGAAAAGTCACTTTTTAGCTTGAGTTCGGAGATGAATGTTTCTATTGAGGAAGACGAATACTTACTCTCTAAGAACCAGATATCATTATATTGTAAGGCAGAGATCGCTCGATTACGATGGGGTGGCAATGAATATTACCAACTTGTAAACCCAACTACAAATCAGGCTTTTCAAAAATCGTTAACATTATTTGGAGCAGATATTTTAGCAACTAACGAATAAAGAAAGTACAACTGTTTAGCTAAACAGTTGTACTTTCTTATAAATATAAAGAGGACTACTTATTTGTTACCTCAAAAGATATTTTTACATGTTCCCAAGCAACAGAAATAGTGCCTGAGGTATCACCTGTAGAGGTTACTTTATATTCAAGTGCTTCTTGAAGAGTATCTGGTTTTTCTGGGGTAA
>CAZZML010000220.1:0-5570 GCA_964654735.1 uncultured Roseivirgaceae bacterium
GCGAGTACTTGACTGGCACACACTTAAAATGCTCATAACAAATATTCATGAATTAATCAGACTAATACAACTGTTTATTGGTAGCTATAAATAGCTACGAAACTTTCGTTGCTTGTTGTACTCTAAACACAATTTAATTTTACTCAATTCAAATTATAGCACGCATTAGCCCTAAAAACTTCCATATAAACCAACTTGTTGATTCCATTGAGAAATCTATGGTCGTGGCTATAGATAATAATCTAAAAATTATTTCATGCAACTCAAGTTTTTATAAACACCTCCATCTTAAAAAATCGGCTTGCTTAAAATTACCACTAAGTACACTTTTTAACACAAATAAGGATATTAAAAGAATAAGTTCGGGTAAGATCAATAAACTCGATTTAACCTCCAAGAGTAATCCATCTGAAATAATTAGGTTTAATATATCTCCTCTTCTTTTAAACCCAATTAGTGCAGGATTTTTGCTTGTAGGAAAGCCTCTTAATATTAGCAACGATTGGGATCAAAGTCTCTACCAAATAATAAAAGCAACATATAATGATGTAGGAGTCACCTTTTTAAAATCCATTACCCAATCTCTAGCTAAAACTTTTGAAATGAAGTACGCCTTTATAGGCGAAGTAAAAGGTTTTAATTCAGCAAACCCTTATGTTAATACGGTTACATTTTGGAGTGATAACAAGTTCAAGCCTAATTTTAGCTATAAGCTAGCCGGATCGCCTTGTGAAAATGCGATAAATGGAAAACAAGTAATGGTTTCAGATAATGTAGTGGGGTTATATCCAAAAGATTCAGACCTTGTAAAGCTAGGTGTTAAATCTTACGTTGGCACACCTGTTTTTTACAAAGATGGGTCTGCTATGGGTCTTGTTGTAGTAATGGATACCAAGCCTATAAAAATAACAGATAAACAAGCTTATAAGTTAAACCTTTTTGCTAATAGAATTGGCACCGAAATGGAGTGGCATAAAAATGATGAGCAATTAAAAGAGCAAGAGCAAAAACTAAGAACAATACTCAAAACAATACCTAATCCAATTTATGTTCAAAATATGGATGGTGAGTATGAAAATTGCAATGATGCCTTCCTAAACTATTTTAAAATAAAAGAAGAAGATATTATTTGCCAAAATTTAGAAAAACTTCCGGAAATAATTAAGAAAAACAAGGTTCTATCGGCTGAGTGTAATGAGAAAACCAGAGGAATAAATCGAATTGAGACTGAAATGATCTGTGGTAACAACACCACAAAAGAATCTATTATTATAAAATCGCCTCTTACAGATTACAACAAAAAAAGAGTTGGTAGTGTAGGTGTTATTCAAGATATTTCTGAAATGAAAGATGCAGAGAAGCAACTGCATTTAAATGAAGAAAAGTATCGGACACTTTTTAACCAAGCTAACGATGCCTTTTTGTTAATGAAAGAAGACATATTTATTGACTGCAACCCAAAAGCTCTGGAAATGTTTGGTTGCTCAAAAGACAAACTAATTGGAAGTTCCCCTCAGTTATTTTCACCCATTAAACAACCCGATAAGCAAAATTCGACAACCAAAGCGTTACAAAAAATTAAAGAAGCATTAAACGGAAAAAGCCTCGCTTTTTATTGGAAACATAAAAAGTACAATGGTCATTTATTTGATGCCGAAGTCACTTTAAATGTTTTTCATCTTAATAACGAACTCTTGGTACAAGCCATTGTTCGTGATGTATCGGAAAAACAAAAAGCAACCAAAAATATTGAGAAGCAAACTTTAAGAATGAAAAAGATGTATGAGCTAACATCGGATACTCATACTCCCTTTGATGAAAAGGTTTCGAACATATTAAAAATGGCCACAGAGTCATTGGGCATGCAGCTTGGAGGTATATCAATAATTGACGGTAATCGTTTCAGTTTGCTCAATCATTATAGTTCCATTTCTTTTGCTATAGATGATTTAACCTGCTTATCGCAAACCTATTGCTCCATTACAATTAAGGAGAATAGGTTAGTTGGAATTTCGGATTTTAGAAGGTCTCCTTATGCTGATACAGAAGTATTTAGATTTTTACAACTAGAGTCTTACATAGGTGTACCCTACTGGGTAAGAGGTAAGCTTCGAGGAACTATTTTTTTTACTTCGTTTTATAGTACAGAAGAGTTTAAATCTTTTGATTCAGATTTTGTGCAAATTATAGCCCAGTGGATCGGCTCCTCTATAGAACGTGAGGAATATGAAGAAAATCTGCTAAAAAATCAAGCACTCTTGGACACACTGCTTCGAGAAATGCCTGTAGATTTTTCGGTACGAGATTCGAATTTAAAAATGTTATGGCAAAGCAATAAGAGCAAACAGGTGTGGGGCGATAACGAAGGGAAATATATTGATTTTTCAGATGTAAATGAAGCTTCGGCCAGCCAATGGAAAGATATATTTAACCGTGTATTAAAAGGGGAAACTATAAGGGGAGAAAATAAGGTAAAGATTCATGGGAAGCCCTATAGTTTGTACAGTATAGCCTCGCCTATTAGCGTGCAAGGTAAAGTTGAGCAGGTAACTATTATTCATATTGATATTAGCCAGTTAAAAAAAGCTGAAAAGAAGCTTAAAACCCAAAACACTAAGCTTAAAAAATTGAATGCTGAGCTCGATCGATTTGTGTATAGCGCTTCCCATGATTTAAGAGCTCCTTTATCTTCTTTACTTGGGTTAATCGATCTTTCAGAAAGAGAAAAGCTCACCCCTGCCTTAGAACAATACTTAGGGCTTATGAATAAAAGCATTACTCGTCTTGATAGTTTTATCTCTGATATCACAGACTATTCAAGAAATTTGCGATTGAAAGCAAGAATTGAGAAAATCAATTTTAAAAATTTAATTGACGAAATTTTTGCTTCTCTGGCATTTATGAATCCGGAGGCAATTAGTTTTTCTATTAATGTAAAAGGAAAGAGCCATTTTAATTCAGACCCTGATCGACTGAAACTGATTCTAAGAAATTTAATTTCAAATAGCATTCGATATAAATCAAAACACAGAAAACTATTGATTAAGGTTAAGATTAGTAAAAATAAGGATCAAGCAATTATTAAAGTGATTGATAATGGTATTGGCATTGCCAAAGAATACCAAACTAAAATATTTAATATGTTTTACCGAGCTAACGACCAAAATACAGGCTCTGGACTCGGGTTGTTTATTGTGAAAGAAACCGTAGATAAGCTTAAAGGAAAAATAGAATTGGAATCTGAAATTGATAAAGGAACCTCTATTTCTATCATTTTACCCAATTTTTAGCATTAAGGGAACCTCTATTAATTTGTAACCACAATTCTTTTTACTCTTTTTTGGTTGTCTCTACTTATAACCTCTACTAAGTAAACTCCTTCCAATAGCGCTAACTGTAGTTTTTTCCTAGAGCCAGCTTGTAGCAACACTTTATCAATAATTACCTTGCCAGTAGCATCTATCACTCTAGCTGTGCTGTTCTTATTAGATTGAATGACAATTTGATTTTTTACCACTGGGTTTGGAAAAGTAATAACCATTAACTCTAATGCAGATCCATTACTTGTACTTTGAGAATTTTTTAGAAGTTGCAAACCTCCTGTCAATAAACCAACACAAATAGCAGGCTCAATACTGGCAAATAAATTTGCCAAAGAAAATTGAGTGATTTTGCCAAAATTTAAACTAAAAGTGCTACCTCCGAGTTCTGTAATTCCCATAACCGGAGTGGCGGTACTTCCTTCCAAAAAATTTTCATAAAACATTATTTTACCGCTATCATCTAAGGTTAGTAGGTCATTCGTTCCATTTGCATTAATATCTTCAATAATTGTATGAAGATTTCTTCTGTTAAAATTTTCTGTAATAGATAAATATTTAGTAGAAATCAACTGCCATGAGGCATTAGTCAAACTACTTGTAGTTGTGTAGTATTCTAAGTTTCCTGCTTGCTTACCAATAAGCAAGCCCGCTCCAGCCCCTTGCTTAAAATATGTAGGGTTGTCCCAAATTGATAGCTCAGGCAGTATGAGTTTTACTGAATTTGATTTTGAATAAGGCAGAATAGGACTCGAAGAATGTAGAAAAGCCGTGGCTTCCAGCAAATTACCTTTAACTTTATAAACGACTAAGTCATCTAAGTCACTCCCATCAATATCCAACACTTGCAATTTAATCGATTCGTTGTTTTCTGCTAAAATCTCAAGATAATCCCTTGTAACAAGTTCAAATGAAGGCTGTGCTATTGTCCCTGTATTCTCGTACATCCAAATTGAAGATGCATTATCAACTATTCCTGTCCCAATTAACAAATCTTCATCTCCATCAAAATCAAGATCTACAAATACAGGGCTTGCCTTATGGCCAACATCAATCATTTCACTTTTTAAGAATTTATCGGTTACAAAATCGTATTCTCCGTTACCATTTTTAGTATATTGGTAAGAAAGCTCTTTGTAATTATTCAACCCATCTCTTTGATACTTATTGGGAGCAGCAAGCAAATCTTGGATTCCATCATTAAAGAGATCCATCTCATAAAACGCAGGAAAATTTATTTGTAAAGGATTAGTTGATTTAGGGAAATCAAAAGAAACATTTTCCATCTTGGCAACTGAAGGTGTTCCTTTATTTGCCAAGTATCCTGACAAACTACAATATTCTTGACCTATAAGTAAATCTTGTGTATTTGGGGTTGAATAATTAAAACTTAAAATAGACCTGCCACCTGAATGTGCTACTCTTCCGGTTGTTGGGCAATCTTCTGCACCAAATATGTACGTATCACAAGTACATTCTTCAAAATCGCCATACCTCCGTGAAACTCGAGATAATTCCATCCCACAAGCTCCACTATTTTCAATACTCAAATTTTTATGAAACTCAATAGCTCCGCCAATAGAAAAATTGAAAGTTAAGATGTCTAAGTCACCATCATTATCTACATCGGTAATTGCAGGCAAATCTGAGCCGTTTACTTGCAAATTGATCTGCCCACTGAATCCTTCGGTATAAATGGTTTGATGGATTAATTCCCACTCAAGTTGTGCAGTACTTATATTCTCATATAAACTCATCCCGAAGATAGAGGAGGTGAACAAATCCATTTTCCCATCACAATTATAATCTCTCAACAATACCCAATTCTGTAAGCCTGCCGGAAATAAACTTTCGTAAAATGGTGAATAGGTGTACTGTCCATCTTCCCACAAATAAGTAAAGGTTTTGTTAGAAGCTCTATCAAATACAAATAAGTCATCTGTTCCATCAAGATTTAAATCGATGGTGCTGTACTGTGGAGCGATAAAACCACCAGAAAAAGGCTGGCTAAGAACTACTTGCTCTTCTATAAACGAAACAGAGTTTTCAAATGTATAGGTTAATTGCGCTTCTGCTATAACAGAAAAAAAAGGCAAAAAAAGAACCCCCCATTTAAAAGTTTTCATACTCAAAAATAAGCAGTATGAAACAAAGAATAATTAGATACTGAAAACAAGGTTAAAATGACTTAGGGATTGGCTATTCAAAAAAATATGCCTTGCAACTCATTATTTCTTTTTGTTTTTTGAA
>CAZZML010000221.1:0-5561 GCA_964654735.1 uncultured Roseivirgaceae bacterium
CTGGCAGACACTTAAAATGCTCATAACAAATATTCATGAATTAATCAGGTTAGAGCCATTTAGTGTGATTCCCATTCCAAGGTTTGTGTCTCCACAAACCTTTATTCTAATATGGACAGTAAAGACACTGCCCATGGCTAAGTGCTAAGCATAAAAGTAGATTTACTTATTCTTCTTCATCTTCAATCCATTCTCCTTCTACATAGGTGTATTCAATAGATAAATTGCCTTCCTGATCGAACCATTTAGCAATACCATCACGTTTGCCATTTTTATAATAGCTTTCTTCCATCACCTTGGCGTTGTCATAGAATATCTCGACTTTGCCTTCTAACAGGCCATTTTTGTAATTTTTTGCTTCTTTAATTCTCGACCTGTTGTATTTTGTATAAGGCCCTTCGAGTTTATCATTATGGTAGGTAAATCGTTCCAATAACTGACCACGGTTATCAATCTCCACAGATTGCCCTTCTTTAAGTCCTGTTACATAGCCTGTTACATTTTTTACATGGCCGTTGGGGTGCAACTCAGTCCACGAACCTTCTCTCAACCCGTTATTATAAACTCCATAGGCAATAACATTTCCAGCAGCATCATTAACTGTAACCTTTACCATATTTGGGTTATCTTCAAAGGGCTCTTGAACCGCTCCTGCAGGCATGTTTGCAACCACTACTGCGGGTTGATCTGTTGTTTCGTTAGCGCAAGAAGCTAAAAAGAGTACTCCAAAAAGAATGATTACTTGTTTCATTTTTTTACTATTTTAAATTTAACATTCAATTAATACTCAAATATATTAATGTCCTGAAAATTTTTCGCCTGCTTCTATAAAAATTGATAGTCGATTTTCTTTATGCGGAAAAAGGCAGGTTGCAAAGGCTGTAAAAACACAAGGAGGGTTATACGCTTTATTAAAATCAATAATGGTTCTCCCATTTTCATCAGGAGTATTCACGTATAAATACCTTCCACTACCATAAGTGGAATTACCGCTGGTTTTATCATAAAACATAATAAAATAACCATCAGAGGAAGGTTTCCCTAAAGGTTCCAGTTTGTACTCTTTTCCATCAATTTTAATTTTAAAAGACCCAAAAACAGGATATTCAATTTCCATTCCTAATACATTTAAAAATGGCACTTTCCTGAGTTTAGGATAAGGTTTCCAAACTGCACTCACCTTCCATTTAGGGTCGGTTTCATAATAATCAATGGAATCAAACGATTGCAAAAGAGGATGGTTAAAATCACGTAACCGAACACCAATATGCTCGCCTCTTTTAATTATAAGCCAACGAAGCGAATTAAATACCATAACAGGAGCTTCATCACTACTAAATACGAGAGTTGTATCATTAACAACTTTTCCATTAATCTCAATCGGGACTGAAGCAACTAGGTACACCAATGAATCTTGAAGCAGAAAAGAACCCATAAATGGAGTTCCAATGGAGGGAAACTCTATCTCATTAATAGTATCAGCCCCAAACGTATTTTCACCTTCTTGCAACCAATATAAGCCAGCCAAATTAAGAAATCCAGTTTCTCCTTTTAATGAATCTATTCTTAGTTGATGCCAATTTTGGATAGATGCATAATACTCTTCGTCATTTGAATGGTTGCAACCAATTAGAGTACTTGCAAATGCAATAAAACTTAGGGTTATATTTTTATTGAGTGCATAGGTGGTCATGTTGCAACCGTATGCTCATACACATTTCTGCAAATACCTTTTTCAGAAACCTTGAACACCAATTTATCATTAAGAGCTTGGGGTTTAAATGTTGATTTACCGAGAAGCAATCGAGCACACTCTTGGATACCTTCCACTATAGAAGGATGAGGATGAACACATTCTGCCAATTCTTCTATGCCCGCATTTATTGAAATTAATAAGGCAACTGCTTGAATAGCACTCGAAGCATGGTTACCAACAACACGCATACCTAGTACTTTCATTTCATCATCATTGGTAACTAACATTTTTACAAAACCTTGGGTATTTCGTTTAGATATAGCCCTTGGGATACAGCCATAATCAACAATGGCCATTTTATAATCAATGCCTTTGGCTTCGGCCTGTTTTTGATTTAGACCCACCCCGGCTATTTCAGGATTTAAAAACATTATGGTTGAGATGTTTTCATAGATCAACTTCCTTGAAGGAGTCCCATAAATTCTATCCACCGCGTACCGGCCTTCTAACTCACCAACATTTACCAAAGCAATGTCGGCAGTAATATCTCCTACGGCATAAATATTTTCAATACTTGTCTGGGTATCGTTATCAATAATGCCACGTGCATCTAGCTTTACACCAATTTCCTCTAAGCCCAAATCCTCGTAGTTGGGTATTCGACCTACTGATAATAACGCTTTTTCTACTCTAAATACTTCTTTTTCACCTGAAGTGTATTCGAGCTCATATTCTACTTCACCATCAACAATATCCATGCGTATCATACGAGAATTACGGTGAATTAGCACACCGTGTTCCTCCATATTCTTTTCAATAACATTTACTACATCTGTATCTTCAAAAGGCAGAATATGCTCGCCCTTATCTATAAGGTGCACTTTAGTTTTATGCAACGATGAAAAAATAGTAGCAAACTCACAGCCAATTACTCCGGCACCAACAATTACAATACTTTTAGGAAAGGTTTCCAGATCACTAATACCATCGCTGGTAAAAATAATTTTACCGTCTATCGGTATGTTGGGCAGCTTGCGAGGCCTGCTACCTGTTGCCAAGATTATATAGTCAGCTTCAAAATCTTCTACTAAGCCATCCTTTTTAGCAACAGCTATTGTGGTTGAGGAAGTAAGTTTAGCATTCCCTTTTACATAGGTAACACAAAAGCCATTATCTAATTTATCAAGCTCATCTAAATGATGGAAAAGTAAATCCTTTCTTTCCTGAACTGCTTGCTCTACTTCCTCTTTTAAGGCATTAAAATTAACATCTGGTGAATTTAAATTATACCTCTTTTTATTCTTGTGCACTAAATCAACATTACGCGATAGTTCCCACCAGGTTTTAGAAGAAAGTGCTCCATTGGTAACTCCGGCACCACCAATAACATCACGCTCAATTATAAGTATATTTTTGCCGTAATCTACGGCACGCATAGCAGCAGCATAACCAGATGGCCCTGCTCCTATGACACAAAGGTCAAACCTTTTCATAGCATTTATTTAGTGGTTTTTTTCTTTGCTGTTGTTTTCTTTTTCTTAGTTACTTCAACAGGCACAACCTTAACTTTATGTGGCCTTTTTACCCCAAATGTTCCGTTAAAAATTTTACCTCTTTTAGTTTTAATATCTCCTTTTCCCATGTTTTAATTATTGATGAATGAAACGATATTGAATATTAGTCAATAAATGTAAATTTTCAAATAAAACAAGAGGCTAAAACAAAAAAAGCTATGCAATTATTGCATAGCTTGAATCCGCAACCCTCCAATGGTTTGTTCTGAAAGCAAGCAATTTACTGTTATTACGCAGCACTCAATTAAGTAAACTCTGGAGGGTGTTTTATTGCATTTCAATATTTTACAGAATCATTTGCGCATTTTTTTTCTGACAGCATTCCTTAGGTCAAACTCAGGTTACTAACTAAAGTGAATCAATAACGGCCTTTAATTTCGCTTGCACTTCAGAAGCAATTCCTTCTAATTCCTGATTTCCAACTCCTTGCATCGAAGCAATAGGATCAACGGCAGAAACTTCCACTCCATCTTCCGCTTGTTGTACAATTACGTTGCAAGGCAACATAACGCCAATCTTATTTTCTTTTTGGTACGATTTGTAGGCAAATTGAGGATTGCAAGCTCCTAAAATTCTATAATTAGGTATATCTACATCCAATTTCTTTTTAAGTGTGCCACTAAAATCGATTTCAGTTAGCACACCAAATCCTTCGGCTTTTAAAGCAACTGTTACTTGCTCTATCACTTGATCAAACTCTCCGTTTATTGTTTTATTAAAATAATAACTCATCTCTATTTATTTTTTTTGTTTATAAAATCATTTATTGTGCTTCCTGCTAAACCTCCGAAAAGCAATCCATAACCCGTGCTAATAGTTGGGCTCGAAGTAATTAAACAAGTACCTGTTTTGCATCCCACAAAATAGTAATACAAATACATAACCGTACTCCCTGCCAAAGCAAATAGTATTATAATTATGTAACTTTTAATACCCTTTACCATTTTGTTTAATAGAGTGCCATATCAAAACGCCTTCTATAACTTTTAGTTATTTCACTTGTCTCTCCTAAGATATGAAAAATTGCAATTACTAGTCGTCTTGCCAGCTCATTTTGATATTGCTTGTCAACTGCAACAGCCTGAATAAGCACTTCTACAGCAGGTTCAATTTCTTTTCTTTTAAGAAATTTGCCGGCCATACCAAGTATTTTTTTTACCTCCCCTTCCTTTAGGTTAGGTTCGCTTGTTATCATAAAATCAGCAAGTATTATAAGTTCCTCAGCCTCCTCTACATGTTTTATGTTTTCAACCAAAAGAAGAACTCTATCGGGCTCATCCCAAATGAGTAACTTGCCCAATAACAACCGTGCTTCAGTCAATCCATTATCTATACTAATAGCTTTTTCCAGCCATTCAATTCCCTTAGCAATGTTGCCTTCGGCAATAAGTTCAGAAGCTTCCATTGCTAAAGATTTTGCTTCAGAGGGCAATTTTTGATCTAACCATTCTCTCATTTCGGGCTCGGCCATGGCACCTGCCAAATCAGCTATTACTTTGCCTTTATAAAATAGTTTTAAGTTGGGAATTCCACGAACACCCCACTCAGCAGCTATATCGCTATGTTCTTCGGTATTAATTTTTATAAGTTTCCATTTACTAGAAGCTTCACTTGCCAGTTTCTCAATAATTGGCTCTAAAAACTTGCAAGGCTCGCACCAACTTGCCCAATAATCAACCAATACAGGAATATGTTGGCTTTGATCCAGCACATCTCTCTGAAAATTAATTAATTGATATGGTAATGTTTGGAGCATATATTTATTTACACTCTTGATCGGTAGCAAGTTTAACGCTATACCAAGAACCTCCATTAACAGATTCAATTCCTACCGATTTTAATTGGTTTGCGACCACTCCACTTCGCATGCCTGATGCACAACAGGTAATGACTGGTACGTTCATTTTCTTTAATTCATCGATTGAGGCAGTTATTGAGTCCAACGGAATATTTTTTGATCCAAGCACATGACCGGTGTTAAATTCTCCGGGGGTTCTCACATCAAGAATAATGGCTCCTCTTTCCATTAAAGCGTTTAAATCTTGGCTTTCTTCTTGTTTGCCAAAAAATGATAATAATCCCATAGTTTATAGTAGATATTTTAAATGTTAATTACAAAGTTGAGTAGTAATGTAGAACAAAACTGTGATAGGGGTTACACATGCACCATTTTCTGCAACGGGGCTAGCTTAATTAATAACCCGTCCTAAATAACGGCTACACAATATGTAGCAACGGTAAGTATATGGCAAGTGGGGTAGTAGAAAGTGATAAACTTTCAAGTTTGCACT
>CAZZML010000222.1:0-5555 GCA_964654735.1 uncultured Roseivirgaceae bacterium
CAATTGAAATACTTAAACTAGTTCTGCCTGCAACTTTGGTATTATATGGCATGTATTTGGCCATTAAAGTAATGGTAAGCAAGTCACTTTTAGCTAAGGAACTCGACTTAAAACAAAAGTCATTAGAAATTACGTTGCCTGTACGAATGCAAGCTTTTGAAAGAATCACTTTGTTTTTAGAGCGTATATCTACCGATAATTTATTGGTGCGAATTAATAGACCAAATATGACTGCGGCAGTTTTACATAATGATATTTTGGAAGAAATTAGAAACGAGTTTAATCATAATGTGGCACAACAAGTATATTTAAGTGTAGATTTATGGAGCATGGTAGTAACGGCCAAAGAAGATTTAGTAACTAAAGTAAATGCTACATTTGAAGAAATTGATCCCGAAGCCAGTTCTATAGCGTATGCTAAAAAATTACTGGAGCTCACAATGGCTTCAGATATTGATTCTATTGGGTTAGCACTTTCTTCATTAAAAGAAGAGTTAAGCAAATATTATCAAATTTAAAGATTAGCAGTTTACAACTCATTTCAGTTATATTTACGATATGGCACAATTAAAAATACAAGAGAACAAGTTTTTTGAGCGAGCTAAATCCCGAGCGTCTAATATTTTAGGTGATAAACAAAAACTCAATGAAGTATTAAATGCTTCTAAAGCTAGATTAAGTGAAGTAAACCTAGAGAACTCAAAACTTAGTAAACTTGGTCATAACCTTCGCTTGTTTTTACGTATGATTCAGGCATTTGCAAAAGGAGAATATACAGATGTTCCCTGGAAGTCGATGGTGGCTATTGTGGCTGGTGTTATTTATTTTTTAATGCCAATAGACCTTATTCCCGACTTTATTCCGTTTACAGGCTTTATCGATGACTTTACGGTAATTATGTTAATTTCAAATGCTTTTAATCAGGATATAGAGCAATTCGAAATTTGGGATTCGGCTAAAAAATGAGTGTAGCCTTAATTGCAGGAGCCTCCGGATTAGTTGGGGGTAAACTACTTAGACTCTTACTTGAAAATAAAAAATACCAACAGGTAATATCAATCGGTAGAAGAAAGATTGAAATAACACATCCAAAGCTCAAGCAATATATCATGGATTTTGAGGGTTTAGATGATTTTGATATAAAAGTCGATGTGATTTTCTGTTGCTTAGGTACTACCATTAAAAAAGCAGGCTCTAAAGAAGCTTTTAGAAAAGTGGATTTTGACTACCCAAAAATGCTTGCCAATTATGGCTTAAAAATTGGAGCAAACTCGTTTCATATTATTACTGCTATGGGAGCTAATTCAAATTCATCCATTTTTTACAATAAAGTAAAAGGGGAGATTGAAGAATATCTAGGTCACTCATCATTTGAACAATTGCATATTTATCGCCCTTCTCTACTTTTAGGTCAAAGAGCAGAAACAAGAACGATGGAGGGTGTAAGTCAAGTTATTATGAAAAGGTTGGGCTTCCTTTTTATTGGCATACTAAAAAATTACAGAGCGATTTCTGCCAATCGAGTAGCTAAATTTATGATAGGCAAATCGTTTTCAAAAACAAGCGGTTTGTTTGTTTATCTATCAGGAGAAATGTAAGTATAAAACATAATGAAAATTGTTATTCAAAGAGTAAAAAATGCCAGTGTAAGCATTAATAAAACAATAAAGGGTAGTATTAACACAGGAATGCTGGTGTTGGTTGGCATAGAAACAGAAGACACCAGTGAAGATATTGAATGGCTCACGAATAAAATTGCCAACTTACGCATTTTTGATGATGAGCAGGGAGTAATGAACTTGAATATTAATCAGATAAATGGAGCAGTATTAGCCATCAGCCAGTTTACCTTACAAGCAAGTACAAAAAAAGGCAACCGCCCTTCTTATATAAGGGCAGCTAGACCAGAAATTGCCATTCCATTGTATAAGCGTTTTATAAATGATCTTAAAAAAGCCATTACTAATAATGTTGAAACAGGTGAGTTTGGAGCAGACATGCAAGTTGCACTTGTAAATGATGGCCCCGTAACTATTATAATCGATTCAAAAAATAGAGTATGACCATAGAAGAAGCACAAAAGCAGGTAGATGATTGGATTAATACCACCGGTGTTCGATATTTTAATGAACTTACCAATATGACGATCTTAACCGAAGAAGTGGGCGAGCTTGCCCGTATAATGTCGCGTACGTATGGAGAGCAATCTTTTAAAGAATCGGATAAAAAATATAGCTTGCCTGATGAAATGGCCGATATCCTGTGGGTGCTGATATGTTTGGCTAACCAAACAGGAGTAAATCTAACAGAAGCATTTCAAAAAAATATGGAGAAAAAGACCCTCCGAGATAAAGATCGTCACAAAGCCAACCCCAAATTACAATAAAGATTAACTTCGAACTAGTTATATTTTTTTCTATCTTTGCACTCCATTCAAAAAGGATGGCTCCAATTTGGAGATGTTTAATTAAAAATGGCCCACATGCTTGCTGGGTTAATCGACTGATTGCAAGCAATTTATATTATGAGTGAAACTCAAAAAAAAGCAGAAGAAGCTAAAGCTGAACCTGCTAAAAAAGAAGAAGTAGTAGCAAAAGTTGAGGCTACTCCTGAAGCTAAACCAGCAAAAGAAGCTAAGAAATCTGCTCCCAAAAAAACAGCAGCAAAAAAAACAAGCACTTCTAAAGCTGCAACCGCCACAGAGAAAAAAGAAGAACCTAAAATCGAAGACCTGCCTGCTGGCAAGGAAGAGGTTGCTGTTGAAGAGCCTAAAGCGGAAGTAGTTGCTAAGGAAGTAAAAGAAGAAGCCCCTAGTGCCTCTGCTAAAGCTACTGGCGACACGCAGAAAGTAAAAAAAGCTACTAAAGCGGCCGCTCCTAAAAAAGAAGAAATAGTTGTCGAAGAATTTGACTGGGACGCTGTATCAACCAAAGGATTTGGTGATGGATACAGTGACAAGGAAAAAGAAGACATGTCTAAAATGTACGAAGAAACTCTAAGTACAGTAACTGAGCGTGAAGTTGTACAAGCAACAGTGGTTAGTGTTAGCAACAGAGATGTAATTCTTAACATCGGATTTAAATCTGATGGATTAGTTTCTGCTTCTGAATTTAGAGATACGCCTGACCTTAAAATTGGTGATGTAGTTGAAGTTTATGTAGATGAACAAGAAGACGTTAAAGGTCAATTAGTTCTTTCTCGTAGAAAGGCAAAAATTGTTAAAGCTTGGGAAAACATTCAGTCTTCTCACGATGATGATACGGTAATAGAAGGTTTTGTAAAACGTAGAACTAAAGGAGGTCTTATTGTAGATATCTTTGGTGTTGAAGCGTTCTTGCCAGGATCTCAAATTGATGTTAAACCTATCCGTGACTTCGATATTTTTGTTGGTAAGTCGATGGAAGTAAAGGTTGTAAAAATTAATTATACAAACGATAACGTAGTTGTTTCACACAAAATCTTAATTGAGAAAGATCTTGAAAAACAACGTGTTGAAATATTGAATAACCTTGAAAAAGGACAAGTATTAGAAGGAGTTATCAAAAACATGACCAACTTCGGTGTATTCATCGATTTAGGTGGTGTTGATGGATTACTTCACATTACTGATATTTCTTGGGGTAGAATTAACCACCCAGAAGAAGTTCTTAAATTAGACGAAACTGTTAAAGTTGTTGTTCTTGAATTTGACGAGGACAAAAAACGTATCTCTCTTGGCATGAAACAACTTACTGCTCATCCTTGGGATGCATTGGCAGAAGGATTAGAAGTTGGATCTAAAGTGAAAGGTAAAATTGTTAATGTGGCTGATTACGGTGCGTTCTTAGAAATCCAACCTGGTGTTGAAGGTCTAATTCACGTATCTGAAATGTCGTGGTCGCAGCACTTACGTAACCCTACAGACTTTATGAAAGTAGGAGACCAAATGGAAGCTGTGGTACTTACCTTAGATCGTGACGATCGTAAGATGTCGCTTGGTATCAAGCAATTAAGTGAAGATCCTTGGTTAAAAACTGACGTTGTTTCTAAATATGGTATTGGTACTAACCATACAGGAATCGTTAGAAACTTAACTAACTTCGGGTTATTTATTGAGCTTGAAGAAGGCATTGACGGTTTAGTGCACGTTTCTGATCTTTCTTGGACGAAGAAAATCAAGCACCCATCTGAATTTATCGCTGTAGGTGGTGAGTTAGAAGTTCAAGTGCTTGAATTAGATGTTGAAAACAGAAAATTAGCATTAGGCCATAAGCAGTTAGAGGAAAATCCTTGGGATACGTTTGAAACTGTATTTGAAATTGGTTCTACACATAAGTGTACAATCAATAACAAAACAGACAAAGGTTCTGTACTTGAATTACCTTACGGTATCGAAGGTTTTGTAAATGCTAAGAACTTAACCAAAGAAGATGGTTCTAAGCCTAGCGTTGGAGAAGCTTTAGACTTTAAAGTAATAGAGTTCTCTAAAGGAGAGAAACGAATTTTATTATCGCATACTGCTACTTATAAAGAAGATGAAAAACCTGTAGCTCCTAAGAAAAAGGCTGCTGGCAAGAAAAAAACTTCTGGTTCTAGTAACCAAGAAGCTACTTCTAGCCTAGGTGATTTATCTGCACTTTCTGCTTTAAAAGAGCAAATGGATAAGCCGGCTGATAAGCCAGCTGAAAAAAAAGCTCCCGCAAAAAAGAAAGAAGAAGCTCCTAAGGCAGAAGAAGCTAAAGTAGAAGTAGAAGTAGCTCCTAAAAAAGAGGCGGCTCCTAAGGCTAAAAAAGCCACTAAAGCTAAAGCAAAAAAAGAAGAGCCTAAAGCAGAAGAAGCTCCTAAGGCTGATGATGTGAAAGGTGAGGACAAGTAATTAATTTAGTGTCGCCCCGATATTTATCGGGGTGGCATTGCTTAATAAACTCAATAATATTTTACTTTTGCCCCGATAGCAATTGTGACAAAAGTAATGGCGTTGTGGCCGAGTGGCTAGGCAGAGGTCTGCAAAACCTTGTACAGCGGTTCGAATCCGCTCAACGCCTCAGCAAAAGCCTCCGCTAGCTAGCGGAGGCTTTTTTACGTGTAATATTCTGACGAAACTTGTTTCAGGAAGAATATTACACGTAAAAAAACAATGATTGTAACTCATTAGGGGTTTGAAGTTGGCCACCCCAAACCGGATCAGCAAAGCTAATCCTACTCTGCTCCTTGGTTCGTGTCCTCACGAAAAAAATAAGGAAAGTAAGATTGAAAATGGTTCGTGAGGACACAAACCAAGGAAATGGAGCAATACTAAAGTCATTCCGAAGGAATCTTGCCCATTTTGATTAGTTCAATAGTGGCTAAGATTTCTCCACTACGTTTCGAAATGACGCATTGAATAAAGTTTAGTGAGTTACGAAACCAAATACAGAGTACGTACGAAAAAGGAATAAATCTGACTAACGTCCGACCCCGAATTTAATTTCAGTTATATAAGAGGCTAAAGTAATAAATATTAAAAAAGGCTACCCGAAAGTAGCCTTTTTTAATATTTATGATCGATTCTGTATTAATCTAAGTCATCTTCTCTA
>CAZZML010000223.1:0-5516 GCA_964654735.1 uncultured Roseivirgaceae bacterium
ATTTAATGATTTGGGTAAAGATAGTCCACAAAAATTGCTACCTTCATCACTTTAATGCAAGGTAGGGCACTTTTCTTACACCTGCGTTAGCGGTTATGCAAAAAAGAGCGATAGTGTAAATATTAAACAGGTGAACATTGAGTAAAACATTTCTCATAGTCTTTCATGGACAAATAAAAAACGGGAAAATCGTTGACATTGGATATGACCCTTGTTTTGACAGTCCGCCAAGTTGGGGTATTTGCCGCCCCCCGACAAGGAGATCTGTTAAATGTGGCGACACATTGATTTTTATCGCAAAAATTGACAGCGATTATTCAGGTTAGGATAATTCATGGCATTTTTCTGTAAAAATACAAAACTATACTTAATTAGCAGTTCTAAGGATTTATAGCACTGCGCTTGCCCAACTCTATAACTTCCATATTTTCGATTTTTCCTTGGTTGAGTTCAAACCGAATAATGGTTCTAACTTTATGAAACCCGTGCTTACCAGCCGCACCGGGATTTACATATAGCATATTATAATTTTGCCTATCAGCCATTACTTTTAGGATATGTGAGTGTCCGCAAACCAAAATATTTGGTATTACTTCCTTTAATTTCTCTAAAATAGCTTTATTGTATTGTTTTGGGGCGCCTGCTATATGAGCAATTAATATGTTTACACCCTCTCTTTTAATCATTTTAAACTCCGGGAACACTGCTCTAACCTGCTGATTATCAATGTTGCCATATACCCCAATGGTTGGCTTAAAAGCACTTAATTCATCAATAACCTCAATAGAGCCAACATCGCCAGCATGCCAAATTTCGTCACAATCTTTAAAATGGTGTAATATGCGTTTATCAAGCCAGCCGTGGGTATCGGAGAGGATGCCAATTTTCATTACTTCTTTTTGGCCTCCTTTTTAGCCGCTTTTTTTCGTTCTTTTTCTTGTTTTAGCTCAAGGTCGCGAGCAGCTTTATTGTCTTTAGTAATTTGTTTAATTTGCTTATTATTGCTTTTGGCACCAATACTACTTACAAGGCCGCTAATAGCTGTTTTTGCCATGTAATCCAATATTACTCTACTAATATCTCTTTCATAATACATGCCACCTCTACGAGAGATAAACTTAATTCTTGAATTATTCTTTTTAACCACAAAAGCATTGGCAAAAAAGGTTTTAATAACTTTGCCCATCCCTTTTGTTTCCAACGTCTTTTTGTTAATAGTCTCTATTTTAAGGTCGTTATATATAAAGGACATATCGCCATAGGCATATTTCTTATTACCGGTTGCATGTAAGTTAAGCGATCTAACTTCACCACTTTTTACTTTTACAAAGGCCGCAGCCTCTAAAATATTATTAAACGCTTTTGCATCCATAGGGCCTAGTCGGGCATCAAAAAAGAAAAGGTTGTCCTTATTAAGCATATCAAAATCAAACTCAGCATACAAGTTGCCTGAGCCCATTATTTTTGTGCTTGCAGTAACACTTAGTACTTTATTGTTTGCTAGTCTAAGGCTATCATTGGTTACATTAGTAATAAGGCCACTTGTGTTCATAAAGGTAATTCCACCCTCTTGTAAACCAGTAGATTGCAGGGTAGATTGAAATATATCAAAATTCTTAATTTCAACCGAATCAATCTTTAATGGCATTTTTAGCCCTTTTATACGCTCTTGCAAAATTGGAACTACCCGATCTTTAGGAAAAGGAAGTTGTTTATCTTTAAAGAGTTTCAGGTGACCATTATCTAACGTGATTTTTTGACACTTTAAAGTCTTATCTTCAATTAATTCTACAAAATCGATTTGCTCTATCTTTATTTTTCTTAATAATAAGTCCTTCCAGTCCACTTGGTAGCCAACCTGCTTGCCATACTCATACTTTGGGTATCGAGCCGTAAGGGTAAAGTTTGAAAGGTCTATTTGTGATTTTCTGCTTGACATCAAAAGAGTATCAAATCCGATGGTATTAAGGCTATCTGGCAAATCAAAGGAGAAATCATACACTCTAAACCTAGAATCCACAGTGTTGGTAGCTAAGTGAAACCTTAATCCCTTAATAGCTTCTAGGCTATCTAATTTTATATCAAAATTAAGATGGGCAAGCAAGTGTTTATTTCGATCAATTTTGTTGTATTTAAAGCTTGTATTTACAAAGTTGATATCTCCAATTACAATATCCATAGGTGGATATATTTCGGGTATTTTGAAGGATTTTGTATTCTTAGTAGTGTCAGTTTGTGTTAAGGTTACAAAATTATTTCGAGTAGAGATGCGTGAAATAGCAATCTTGTTTTCTAGTAATTTTGGTATATCAATATGGTCAATAGCAATACCAGGGGAGAGAATTTCAATATTATTCTTTTTAAGCTTTGCATCAAAATGAATTGAATCAGTCCAAATAAAGCTTTGGTAGGTATCCAAGTGAACCTTAGCAACAGTAAGTGTATCGGTCAACCCTCTTAAATAAATATCCTTAAACTCAAAAACCCCTTTAAAATCATTTATTGCACTAAAAATAGTAGTAGTAGTATCCAATTTGTAATTGGTAATAATTCCTTTAAAAGAGCCTAAGTCCAATGTTTTACTATTTGGTAATGCAACGGAAGTGCTTCCATCTAATATTAGTAAAGTATCTAAGTTGATATTTGAGACTCCTTTTGATAAAATAGTCTTATGCAAATCGAATGGTTTTTTAAGGCTGTCAGTCTTTGATTTCGAGATTAAGTCAATACGTGGTGCAATTAACTCAAGCTTTCTAATAGCTAATTCATTCTTAAATTCTAACTTTCCTTTATCGAAACCAGAAATTCTTAAAGCTTTTAAATTAATAATAGCATTCTTTTTCTCTGATGTGTATTGAATATCGCTAATTGTAAAAGTTGAGTCAATCTCAACATAGCCTATGTTTTTTCCAGCAATGTTAGTCTTATTTTTTGTTTCATTAAAATTAAGCTTTGCCACGTTTAATACTGTATTATTAAATGCAATCACAGGTTTTGAGTCAACTTGTAGCGAATCTATCATTATATTTTCTAAGCCAATGTTTGCATCTGTAAGTTTAATAATTGAGCCTTTTTGTTTACTATCTAAATTGGCTGATTTAATATTGAATTTGCCTATTGAAATATTTTTTAATGGCTTCTTCTTGGTCTTTTTTTCTTGTGCAAACGGTAACCTTGTAAAGTCACTATTTAGGCTTAGTTGACCAATTAGTAGGGAGTCGATTTTTAATGATTGAGACTGTAGCTCTGCTAGGTTAACCCCTTTAACTAACACATTGCTTAAACTAGCATTTATATGATGATATGGTAGGGTAGAGCTGTCTGGTTTTATCGTGGCGTCTTCTATAAATATAGATTTCGTTTGGTCAATTTTTAGTCCTTTAAAAGTAGCAGTATGCCCTATATTGCCTATTTGGGTGCTTCCATTAGATACCAACAGTCTGAAATAAGAAGGGAGATTATCGGCACTTGTAGCTTCTGTAATGGTTGATGAATTAATATAGAGGCCATTTAATTTTGAGAAATGATTCGTTTTGTTTTTATAAGCCCTCAATTTAAGCGACCCATTATTGGCTATAAAATGATTGATAGTAAATTTCAAGTTAAGGTCTTTCTTTTTACTTTTTATATGCGAGAACACCATACCAGGGTATTGAACCACTGAACTTGTTGGCTTGTCAATAATAACCGAATCAATTTCAAGATCGTTTCTTAACACTAAATCTTCTGGTATAAACCTAATGAGGTCGATAGAATTTATGCTTGAATATGCACTAAAATTAGTGTGTCTCGATTTTAATGTTTTGTAGCTATTTCTTCCTGAAATGGGCTTAATGCTTAGCTTATTCAAGCGAAGATGATTCATGTTTCCATCATAAACTATCGATTCAACATTGGCTAAGTGGATACTATCTGGCAGTTCTTGCGATAGGCCCGATGCATTAATGTGCATTAGCGTAAAATCGGAAATGGGCTTTTTCCTTTTCCAGTCTTCCAGATTAATTTTATAGTTTGCTATGTCTATAGAAAAATTATCAACTTTACTAGACCGTTCACCTTTAAGTTCTAAAGCACCATCATAAAGCCTAATTCGATTTATTTCAAGTTGTTTAAATAAATTAAATATTCCTCCAAAATTAGAGTTTTTCTTTGGTTTATGTTTTGTAAAATCTAGCTGTTCAAAATTTACATTGGGCTCAACCACATGAATTTCATTAATCGAAATACTATTGTCCAATAAAGCTTTTTCAAAGTTAAAACCTAGTATTTCTAGTTTTTTAATACTGTAGTCTGCATTCGATTTGCCAATGTTTTCCTTTATGTTTCTTATTCTAAGGCTATCTAGTACAAAGGTAGAATCATCAGTGGAAAGCTGTAGTTTACTAAAATGGATATTTTGATTGATGCTTGGCAGGTTTACATCCTGATTAATAATTTCTAATTCAAAGCTTCTTGCTCTCATGCCTTTAAGTAGGATGGATGGGCTAAGAGAGTCTAACTTGAAATGTTTAAGCATTGCGGTAAACTCACCAATGTGGATAACACTCAGTTCTTTCTCATCTTCATTATGTGTAGAAATATTAAATGCACCTTTTTCAACCCTAAAACTATCTATTTCAAGCGCTGAAAAATAAGTGTTTATTATTTCTATAAAGTCTTCTTGGCTGTTTTTTGTGGTTTCTTTTTCAACACTACTATGCAAACTTTTTACAAGACTAAATTTTGGTTCTTTAGCACCTATAAAACTTATGTATAGTTGTTTGTTAAGCAGTAGGGGAAGGATCGATCTAAGCTTTACAATAATTATGGGCGTGTTTACATCTATTAAATTCGGTCGTTTTAATAGATATTCTTCTTTTGATATTACATTGGTATCTAGTTCAATCTTTAAGTTATTTATCCTTAATTCTTTAGAGATAATATCAAAACGAACTAAGTCGTAGGTTGTTTTGTAAACTCCATCTGTTGCTTCCTTCATCGAATTTACAAGTACATCTCCTATGGTATCCGAAACGTAATTTCTAATCGTTTGCTGAAAAATCATAAGCACAATCGCAATTATTATCCCTACATAGGGTAGTGGTCTCTTCAAGGGGTTGAAGAGAAACTTTCGCTTTTTGTGCTTAATATCTTCCGTCAAAACTTCGTATAATCAATATTTTTCGAAAAGATAGATAATAAATTTATCTGGTAGAAGTTTTAGTTTGTATTAAATTTAAACTTATGATGAATAGGTTTATAATGCTTAAAATCAGACAATTAAATAATGCTAAATATTGTTTTTACAGGAATAAATCACCAATTGTATAATTATTCTTAAAAAATAAATTATAAGCAATTTAATAAAAATTATTCCTTCAAATTATATAAATAGATTATAAATATAGAATATAAAAATTAGCACAAAAAAAATTATTCCTTAAAATACGACTATTGTAATTATTGCTAGTTAGTGTCTCTTAGAAAACACAACAAAATTAATCCCGAAAGCTTTCGGGACTTATTGCGATATTTTT
>CAZZML010000224.1:0-5506 GCA_964654735.1 uncultured Roseivirgaceae bacterium
CTGGCAGACACTTAAAATGCTCATAACAAATATTCATGAATTAATCAGGTTAGCACTTCTCATCTCCACTGAATCGCTCAATCTAGGTATTACTCCCCTGCAAAAACCTTTTCAAGCTCCATTTCAAGTGCAGCACCTCTTAAATTTTTAGCAACAATTACACCATTCCTATCTACTAAAATTGAAAACGGAATACCTGTTATACCATAAGTTTGAGCAGCCACAGAATTAAAATATTTTAAATCTGAAACATGATGCCAGGTAAGACCATCTTCTTCAATGGCTTGCAGCCATTTTTCTTTAGTGCGGTCTAACGAAACACCATACACAGTAAATCCTTTATCCTTAAACCGGTTGTAAGCAGCCACCACAGTGGGGTTTTCTATGCGGCAAGGCTTGCACCACTGCGCCCAAAAATCTACCAAAACAACCTGACCTCTTAATGAAGAAAGTTTTAAAATATTGCCTTCTGGCGTTGGTAATGAGATTTCTGGAGCTTCAACACCAATTGCTGTTGCTCTGGCTTTTTCCATTTGCGCAATAAGGTCTTGAATAAAAACCATCTTTGGATATTTCTTATTCAATTCTTGAGCTACACTATCTACAAATTTAAAATTACGGTCTTTATCAATACTGCTAATGAGCTGAAAGGCAGCCAGATTTGACCCCATAATTTTAATGGTTTCAATTGTTAGCTTCTCCTTTTCTTTCATCATTTCCATATAATCAGCTTGAGCCTGAGAAGCGGTTACCTCATCACCAGCTTGTTTGGCTTCTGCATACCGCTGGTTAATAGCTCTCTCTTGCTCTCCAAAAACCTGCTGCTGCTGCTGATTGAATTCAATAATTTGATCATACTCTGGAGAGCCTTTTAATTCAAATTTTCCTCTAGGATCAGAACCGTCAACGGTTAGATTCAAGTTTGACTCGTCAAGTATTAAAGTAATAGCCTGCACCCCAAAAAAGTCCAATCTATAAAATCCGGGGTCTCCACTAAAAGTAAATGAAAAGGTTTTGTCGCTTTTTAATTCTACAGTATCAATTGTTTCAAACGAAGTATTAGTTATTACTTTTAAAAGAACTAATCCTTCCTTTGGATTTTCTACCAGCCCAGAAATGGTGATTTCTCTTTGAGAAACCTCTTTACTATTAGAATTAGAACATCCAAATATGATTAAAAGCGATAAGATAAAAGTTGCTGAGTATTTCATTATCATTTTTTTAATTTATTTTTTGCGCAAATATAGTTGGTTTAATTAGTACCAAAGTGATTTAAATGACAAGTGATTGTGCTTGTTCTATCACAGCATCCAATCCTTCCAACTTGCTCCCACCAGCCGTAGCAAAAAATGGCTGTCCTCCACCTCCTCCATTAATGTTTTTAGCTAAATCACGCACAATTTGTCCTGCATTTAAGTTCTTTTCAGATACTAAGCTTTCGTCAATCGCAACCGCTATTTGAGGTTTGCCAGCAATATCTGCGGCAATAATAATTAAGGCTCCTTTTTCCTCTCGTTTAAGATCGTGCGCTAATTGTTTTAATGCATCGGCATTTGGTAACGACACTTTTGCAATAATTCTAGTCATTCCATCACTTCTCTCAGCCTTCGCCTTTAAATCTGCTTTCAAGTTTTGAACCTGTTCCTTTTGAAAGGCTTCCAGTTGCTTTGCTAATTTATTCTTTTCTTCTACCACCGATTGAACCGCAGAAACAATATCTTTTGGATTTTTAAGTACCTCTTTTACTTCTTGCAAAATAGCCTCTTGTGCAAGCACTAATTGTTCTGAAGCTTCAGCCGTAATAGCTTCTATTCTCCGAATACCTGCTGCCACTGAAGATTCTGATACAATTTTAAATAAGCCAATTTGACCCGTAGCAGGCGCATGCGTGCCTCCGCAAAGCTCTACCGAGTAATTTTTATCAAATGTTATTACCCTTACAAATTCACCATATTTTTCTCCAAATAAGGCCATTGCTCCTAGCTCTTTAGCCTTTTCAATGGGCACATTGGCTTGCGCATTTAAGGTGATGTTTTCTCGGATACGTTTATTTACAATTAGCTCGATCTCTTTAATCTCCTCGATTGTGAGTTTAGCAAAATGAGAAAAATCAAAACGTAATTGTTTTTCATTAACCAAAGAACCTCTTTGCTCTACATGGTTTCCTAACACTTTCCGTAATGCCGCATGCATCAGGTGGGTTGCAGAGTGATTGTTTACCGTCATCAACCGTTTATGGCTATCGACCTTGGATTCGAACTCAGCATTAAGATTTTGAGGTAATTTATCTACAAAATGAACAATAAGGTCATTCTCCTTTTGAGTATCTAACACTTTTATATGCTCATTTGCCGAAACCAGCACTCCACTATCACCAACCTGTCCTCCACTTTCTGCATAAAAAGGTGTTTTATCCAGTACTATCTGAATTTTATCTTTCCCTCTTTGTTTGATAATGCGATAACGTAATATGCTAGAGTTGCTGCTTAACTCATTATAGCCAACAAAATCAATTGGGTTAGTTGATTCTTTTACGACCATCCAATCTCCAGTTTCCTTTACGGCATCTGCCTTTGAGCGATTCTTTTGAGCTTTCATGGCTTCTTCAAACCCTTTTTCCCAATTGTCTTCTAAATAATCAATTTTGCCCCATTCTTTCATTAATAAATCTGCCAAATCTTTTGGTATCCCATACGTATCATGTAGTTCAAATATCTTACTTCCCGTAATGAGTGGATGCCCTTCACTTTTATTTCCTTTTATCGATTTAGGCCAATTTTTTGCAAAATTCTCAGAGTCCTTAATCCATCCATTCAATCTTGCTAAACCTGGCACCAATGTTCGAAGAAATCCAGTTTCCTCTTCTGTAATTACTTTTTTTATAAAATCTATTTGAGAAGTTAACTCAGGAAACACCGATCCAAATTGTTTTTCTAATTGGGGTAAAAGCTCGGCAAGAAATGGCTCCTTAAATCCTAAAAAATAGTAAGCATGCCAAACAGCTCTTCTTAAAATCCTTCTAATTACAAAACCAGCTCCATTGTTTGAAGGCAACTGCCCATCGGCAATGGCAAACGAAATAGCTCTTATATGATCCACAATTACTCGTAATGCAATATCCGTTTCTTCTTTATCGCCATACCTTACGCCAGCCTTTTTAGCCAATTGCTGAATCATTGGCTGAAAAACATCGGTATCATAATTAGAGGTTTTACCTTGAATAGCTCTTACTAATCGTTCGAAACCCATGCCAGTATCTACATGTTTCTCTGGTAAATTTTCCAACGAACCATTAGCCAAGCGATTGAATTGAATAAATACCAAATTCCATATTTCAATTACCTGTGGATGATCTTGGTTCACTAAATCTCTTCCTGGTATTTTATCAACCTCCGACTGAGGGCGCATGTCTATATGCAGTTCAGAACAAGGACCACAAGGGCCAGTATCGCCCATTTCCCAAAAATTATCATTTTTCGAACCGCTTAAGATGCGTTCTTCTGGTAAGATCTTACCCCATAAAGCTTTTGCATCCTCATCAACCTCCATCTTTTCTTTGGCATCTCCACCAAAATAAGAAGCATATAAACGTTCTTCAGGCAGCCCAAACACCTTGGTTAAAAGCTCCCATGCAAATTCAATGGCATCTTCCTTAAAGTAATCTCCAAACGACCAGTTGCCCAGCATTTCGAACATGGTATGATGGTAGGTATCAATACCAACTTCTTCTAAATCATTATGCTTGCCAGAAACCCGCAAACATTTTTGAGTATCTGCAACTCGCTTATCATCAGCCTTTTTATTACCTAAAAAATAGTCTTTAAACTGGTTCATTCCTGCATTGGTAAACATTAAAGTAGGGTCATCTTTAACTACTAATGGTGCAGAAGGCACTATTTTATGTCCTTTTTCTTCAAAATATTCTAAAAACTTAGCTCTTATTTCAGTTGCATTCATACTTAATATTTTCACAGAACTGTTTAATACTCACAGCTCTATGCATTAAACTTCAATTGCATTACCTTTGCAGATTATTAGTCGCAAAATTATTAGAACAAATATCGTAAGCCTAATTAAATGGCAAGAATAAAATACATCTATAATACCGAAACATGCCAATATGAGCGTGTCTCTATTAGTGCCTGGGATGTTGCATTGAACTTGTTAGGTTTTTTGACGGTAGCACTTATGATTGCTATTGGGATTTTATTGGTTTTTAACCGCTATTTTGAATCGCCAAAAGAAATTGTACTTCGCAAGGAAAATGAAGAATTAAAGCTTCATTACGACATTTTGGATCGTGAAATGACGGATGTGCAAGAAATGCTTCATAATTTAAAAGAAAGAGATGATAATGTCTATCGCCTTATTTTTGAAGCTGACCCTATTCCAAGTAGTATTCGCTCTGCAGGAGCTGGTGGTAGCAATAAATACAAAGACTTGCTAAATAAGGATCTTATTCAAGAAGACTTAATTGTAGATGATTTCAACCGGTTGGATAAGTTAAAGCGTCAGATGTATATTCAAACCAAATCGTATGATGAGATTATCAATTTGGCCTTACATAAGGAAGAAATGCTAGCAGCTATTCCGGCCATTCAGCCTATTAATAATAAAGAGTTAACAAGGCTGGCATCAGGTTTTGGATTAAGGATTCATCCCATTTACAAAATTAAAAAAATGCATACCGGGCTCGATTTTTCAGCTCCGAGGGGCACGCCTATTTATGCAACTGGTGCAGGAAAAATTAAAAAAGCTGTTAATAGCTATCGTAAAACTGGATACGGAAACCAAGTAGAAATTGACCATGGCTTTGGCTATGTAACCAAATATGCCCACATGCAGATGATTACTGTAAAGAAAGGGCAAACTATTAAGCGTGGCGATTTAATTGGATATGTGGGCAGCACAGGAGGCTCTACAGCTCCCCATTGCCATTATGAGATTATAAAAGATGGCAAAAAAATAGATCCCATTCAGTATATAATACAAGACGTTACGGACGAGGAGTATCAAAAATTACTTGATTTAGCGTCTCGTGAGAACCAATCATTAGGTTAAGAATATCTCTAATAATTCATTCTAATTGTTTTTTTAAGCAATGAATTTTCAGAGACATTCTTGAATTCGAATTTTTTAACTTACCTTAGGGCGCTGTTCCTGTTAGACCTGAACTGCTTAATGAGCTTAATCAAATACCAATACAACGAAGACTCGTGTACATACGAGCCAATTGAGCTTACGCTTGTTCAAAGAATAAAGCGTGTTTTATTGTACTTTCTAGGCACATTATTTGTGGCCACAATCGGTATATCGGCTGTTTTTAAATACTTTCCCACACCAAAAGAAATTGCCTATAAAGCAGAGCGGCATTTACTAGACGAGCAATGGACATACCTTTCAATTGAAGAAAACAACATTAAATCTGCTTTACAAGCTATGCAGGTTGACGATGAAGAATTACGCGAAATTCTTGAATTAGACTCATTATCTCTACAAATTAGGA